>JAKAHU010000036.1 GCA_021825385.1 Chloroflexota bacterium
GCGGGGTCCTCAACTCCGTCCATTCGTTCACCCGCTCGCTGATCGGGCCGCTGTTCCTGCTCCTGTTCGCCATCGCCCTGCTGGGCTCGTTCATCCTGATCGTGACCCGGCTGCCCGGTGAGAGCGGGGCACAGCCCAGGCTGGGCACGAGAACCACCGCGTTCCTGCTCAACAACGTCCTGCTCGTCGCGGTCACGGCGATCGTCCTGGTGGGGACGCTCTTTCCGCTCTTCGCCGACGCCCTGGCCGGGGCGCAGGTCAGCGTCGGCGCTCCGTACTTCGAGCGGGTCATCGGGCCGATCGCCGTTGGTCTCGTTGCCCTGGTCGCGATCGGTCCCTCCCTGCCCTGGGGCGACTGGCGGCCGGAGACGCGGCGGGCGCTCCTGCCGGGTGCGACCGTGGCGGTCGGGATCGTGGCCCTCCTCCTGCTCCAGGGTGGGTCACCCGAGCTCCTTGCCGGAGCGGCGGCCGGCAGCTTCGCCCTCGTCCAGTCCGCCTGGTACATCGTCCGGCGGGCCCTGCCGGCGCGGGGCGCGACCGATCGCGGACCGACCGCCGCCGTGCACCGCCTGATCCGCCGCCGCCGCTCCGTCGGGGGCCTGGTCGTCCACCTCGGGATCGCCCTGATCGCGCTCGTCATCGTGGCCTCCGGCGCCGGTCGCCAGGAGAGCAGCGTGACCCTGCGGACCGGTCAGGCCGCTCGCGTTGGAGACTACGAGGTGCGCTTCAGCGGAACGCGCTCGGAGACACGCTCCGGCCGCGTCGTGATCGTCGGCTCGGCCGTCGCGAGCGGCCCGGGGATCAACGGTCCGGTGGCGCCGGAGCTGACCGTGTTCACGGGCTCGGCGCAGGCGATCGCGACCCCGGCGATCGTCCCCACGCCGGGCGCGGACCTGTACGTGACCCTCGTGGACATCGACGCGGCCGCTGGCACGGCGACCTTCCGGATCGGAATCCACCCGTTCATGAGCTGGCTGTGGCTCGGCGGCGGGATCACCGCCCTGGGTGGCCTGGTCGCCGTCTGGCCGCGAGCACGGCTCGAACCGACCGCCGACCCCGTCCCGGCCGGGTCGACCGGTGACGACCTCGCCGAAGGGGTCGTCGGTGACTGACAGCACCCCGATCAAGCGGCCGAGCCATCGCCGGGCCTGGCTCGTCGCGATCGGGGTGATCGGCTCCGGAGTGCTCCTCGCGTCGCTTGCCGTGGGCGTCGTTCGGGATCCGCCCCAGCCGCCGTCACCACTCCTGGGCCAGCCGGCGCCCGACTTTCGCCTGACGGCCCTCGATGGCTCGGTGGTCGAGTTGGCCGGACTTCGCGGCCGGCCGGTGATCATCAACTTCTGGGCCTCCTGGTGCCCGCCCTGCCGTGAGGAGGCACCCCTGCTCAGGCGGGTCCAGGAGGAGTACCGTGACCGTGGCCTGGTCGTCCTCGGGGTGGTCTTCGAGGACAGCGCCGAGAATGCCCGCACCTTCATGCGGCAGTACGACCAACGCTACCCCGGTCTGCTCGATCCCGACGGGCGGACGGCCGTCGACTACGGGGTGTTCGGCATCCCCGAAACCTACTTCGTCGGCCGCGACGGGATCGTGACCTACAAGCAGTCCGGGGCGATCAGCTGGGAGATCCTGTCGCGCGAGGCCGAGGTGATCAGCCGATGACCCGCCGCCGTGGCGGCGTGAGGCCGGATCTCCTGCTCGGGATCGCGCTCGCCCTCGTCGTCGCCGCGATCGCGGTTAGCGCGGTCGTCCCCCGTGCTCGCACGATCGAGGATCGGGCGCGGGCCCTGGAGACCACGATCCGCTGCCCCGTCTGCCAGGGACTCTCGATCGCCGACTCTCCCGCGCTCCTGGCCCAGCAGATGCGCTCGCTGGTGCGCGAGCAGCTCGAGGCCGGGCGGACCGACGCGCAGATCCGCGAGCAGTTCGTCTCCCGGTATGGGCGGTGGATCCTGTTGACCCCGGCCTCCCAGGGCCCCGACCTGATCCTGTGGCTGCTCCCCGGGGCGCTCGTTGGCGGCGGTGCCATCGTCCTGGTCATGATCGGACGCCGGCGCCGGCCGGCGCCGGCCCCGCCATCCGCGGCCGTGACCGCGGCCGAGGGAAACTCCCGTCTCGTGACGGTCTCGCTCCTGATCGTCATGGCCGCCGCGGTGGCCGTGCCGCTGGCGATCGCGGTCGTCCCGCGCGGCCCCGGTCGCGAGATCAGCGGAGCTCCGGCGGCCAGTGCCCAGGCAGGTACCTCGATCGCCGAGCTCGAGGCCCGGGCCGCGGCCGATCCGGGCAACGTCACGATCCTCGACGCGCTCGGCGATGCGTACCTTGCCGCGGAGCGCCATGCGGATGCCGCGGACGCCTACCGGCGCGCGCTCGAGGCCGATCCGAACGACGTCCCGGCCCTGATCGGACTCGGAGTGATCGCCCTGTCCGCCGGGCTGCCCGACTCGGCCGGTCCGCTGTTCGATCGTGCGATCCGGCTTGGCCCCGACCTGCCCGACCCGTACCTCTACCGGGCCCTGGCCGTCGTCCAGTCGGCGGGTGGGATGACGGAGGCCGCCCGGAATGACCTGCTCCGGTTCATCGAGCTCGCCCCCGCGGACCCTCGACGGCAACTGGCGGACGAGCTGCTGTCCGGGCGCGCGACCGGCAGTCCCGCTCCCTGAGCGCGGGCCGAGACCGTCGGATCGGCGGCCGGGCGACCGCCGCGGCCAAGCGACCCCGGCTGCTCAGGCGACCCCGGCGGGCACGCGCTCGGCGTCGATCGACCTCGTCGCCAGGTGGGCGCGCGGGGGCTGGAAGCGGCGCAGCCGAAGGGCGTTCGAGACGACCGTCACGCTCGAGAGGGCCATCGCCGCGGCGGCGATGATCGGGTCGAGCAGGACGCCGGTGAACGGGTAGAAGGCACCGGCCGCCAGCGGGATCAGGGCCACGTTGTAGGCGAACGCCCAGAACAGGTTCTGCTTGATGTTGCGCAGCGTCGCCCGGGAGAGTGCGATCGCGGTCACCAGGCCGCGCAGATCGCCGCTCATCAGGGTGACCGCCGCCGACTCGATGGCCACGTCGGTCCCGGTGCCGATCGCGATCCCGACGTCGGCCTGGGCGAGCGCGGGCGCGTCGTTCACACCGTCGCCGACCATCGCCACGAGCTTGCCTTCGGCCTGCAGCCGGCGCACCTGGGCCGCCTTCTCGTCGGGCCGGACATCGGCCAGGACCCGCTCGACGCCGGCCTGGCGGGCGATCGCCCGGGCGGTCGTCTCGTTGTCGCCGGTGAGCATGACCACCTCGAGTCCGAGGCGGTGGAGCTCGGCCACCGCCGCGGCCGAGCCCGGCTTGAGGGTGTCGGCGATCGCGATCACGGCCGCCGCTCGACCGTCGATCGCGACGAAGACGGGGGTCTTGCCCGAGGCGGCGAGCTCCTCGGCCGTCTCGCGCAGCCGGCCGAGGTCGACACCGCCAGCCTCCAGGTAGGCGGGCCGGCCGACGAGCACCCGGCGGCCTTCCACGGTCGCCGCGACGCCCTGGCCGGAGACGGCCTCGAAGGCCTCCACGCCGGCCAGCTCGAGCGAGCGCTCCTCGCGGGCGAAGCGGACGATCGCCTCGCCGAGAGGATGCTCGGAGCCGTGCTCGGCGGCGGCCACGAGCCGGATCACCTCGTCCTCGTCAAGCCATTCGGCGGCCCGGATCACATCGGTCACCCGCGGGCGCCCCTCGGTCAGGGTGCCGGTCTTGTCGAGGATGACCACCCGAACCTTGTGCAGGCGCTCGAGGGCCTCGGCGTTGCGGAAGAGGACACCGTTCTCGGCGCCCTTCCCGGTGCCGACCATGATCGAGGTCGGCGTGGCCAGGCCGAGCGCGCACGGGCAGGCGATGATCAGGACCGCGACCGTGTTCAGGAGCGCCAGGTTGAACGAGGGCTGGGGCCCGAGCACGAACCAGGCCACGAAGGTCAGGGCGGCGGTGGCGAGGACGGCCGGCACGAAGTAGCCGGTGACGACGTCGGCCAGACGCTGGATCGGGGCCTTGCTCCCCTGCGCCTCCTGGACCAGCCGGACGATCTGGGCCAGGACGGTGTCACGCCCGACCCGCGTCGCCTCGAAGCGGAACGCGCCGGAGGCATTCAGTGTGCCCCCGATCACCTCGTCGCCGGGCCGCTTCGTCACGGGCATGCTCTCGCCGGTGACCATGCTCTCGTCGACCGCCGAGGATCCTTCGAGGACGACCCCGTCGACCGGCACCTTCTCGCCCGGGCGGACGAGGATGACATCGCCCACGACGACCTCCTCGACCGGGACGTCGCGCTCGAGGCCGTCGCGAACGACCCGCGCCGTGCGGGGCTGGAGCCCGATCAGCTTGCGGATGGCATCCGAGGTGTGGCTCCGGGCGCGCGCCTCGAGGAACCGGCCCAGGAGGATGAGCGTGATGATCGCCGAGGATGTGTCGAAGTAGAGCGGCGGGACGCCCTCGCTGGCCAGGCCGGCGGCCCGGAAGAAGTCGGGGACGAGGATCGCCGCGAGGCTGTAGAGGTACGCGGCCGACGTGCCGACGGCGATCAGCGTGTTCATGTCGCTCGCGCCATGCCGGAGGACCTTCCAGGCGCCGCGGTAGAACGGCCAGCCGGCGTAGAACTGGACCGGCGTCGCGAGTGCGAGCTGGAACCAGGGGTCGTTCAGCAACGCCGGCAGGAACGGGGCGACCGTCATCCTGGCCAGTCCGCCCAGGATCGGGATCGTGAGCAGGGCGGCGAAGATCAGCCGCCGGCGCGTGTCGGCCAGGTGACGCTGGGCGAACGTCCGCTCCTCGGCCGGGCGCACGGCCTCCCGTTCCGCGCGGACCGGCGCGGACGCGGCGCCCGCGACGGCGCTCGGTGCGGCGGCCCGCTCGGCCGGGGCTGACGGGCCAGCGGCGATCGCCGCAGCCTCGAGCGGGGCGCCGTCGAGCCGGAGCTTGGCCTCGTAGCCGGCCGCCTCGACGGCGGCGATGATCTGCTCGACCGTGACCGTCGGGCGGGCGACGACGGTGGCCCGCTCGGTCGCCAGGTTCACGTTCGCCTCTTCGACCCCGTCGACCTTGCGCAGGTAGCGCTCGATCCGGTTGACGCACGAGGCGCAGGTCATCCCCTCGACATCGAGTGAGATCGTGCGCCGGCTCTCGACGGGCGGCGCGGCCTCCGGCGTGAGCGAACCTCCGCTCACCTCGACCAGGTCGAGGCGAGGCTCGTAGCCGGCCGCCTCGATCGCCGCGGCAAGCTTGTCGAGCGTCACCTTGTCCGGATCGAAGCGGATGCTCGCCGACTCGGTCGCCAGGTTCACGTTCGCCTCTTCGACCCCGTCGACCTTGCGCAGGTAGCGCTCGATCCGGTTGACGCACGAGGCGCAGGTCATCCCCTCGACCGGCAGGCGAACACTCGCCGCCGGTGCGTCGCCTGCTGGTGCTGAACTGGTCATCGTCGCCTTCCCGTCATGTCGATCGGAGCTGATCTGATACTCCCAGGGAGTATTATGCCACGCCGATCACGGGGCCGGCAAGGCCGTCGGGGCAAGGCCGGATTCGGTGACGCAGCGGGAGCAGCCCCGGGCCCGCAGGCGGAGCCGCCAGAGCAGGGTCGCGGCGAGCAGCACCACCGACGCCGTCCCGATGATTGGCTGGAGCGGGGCGAAGATGTCGAGGGCGCCGCTCACGCCCAGGACGGCCACGATCACCTTGTTGCAGATCGGACAGCCGATCGCGAGATACGCGGCGACGCCGCCGACCGACGTCCGAACGCTTCCGGCGTCGGCGTGGAGGTCGTCTCTGCCGAGCCGGCCGCGCGAGACGTACGTGGCCAGGAGCGCGCCCATGAGCGGAGCCGAGAGCAGCCAGACGAGGAGGTTGACCGGCTCGGTCGGGGTCATCCGGACGAAGAACGGGTTCGGGATGACGGCGGTTGGAACGCCCAGGACGAGCAGCGCCAGGAGCGTGCCCACGACCGTGGCGATCCAGAAGCGTCGGTCGAGCGTTGCCCAGATGCGCATCCACGATGTCCTTGCTGTGAGCAACGGCGGCAGTGTCGAGACCACCGCCGGCACCCGGCAGGCGTCTCAGACCGGTCCCGGCACGGGCTGCCAGGGCCTGCCCGGGCATGATACGACAAGTCCGTAGTGGCACCCGGGTGCAGACTCAGGCGGCCGTCCTCGGCCGACCCGGCCCTCCCCAACCCGCTCAGGAGCCGAGCGCCGCCTCGAGCTCGGCCGCGCTCGGCATCCCCTCCCGGGCCCCGACCCGGGTCGTGGCCAGGGCGCCTGCGACCACCGCCCGGCGGACCGCCTCCTCGAGCGAGCGTCCGGCGGCCAGGCCGGCGGCGAGGGCGCCGTTGAACGCGTCCCCGGCTCCGGTCGTGTCGAGCGGCCTGACCTTGAACGCCGGCACCTCGATCGGCTGGTCGGGCCGTTCAGCCCGGACGAGGAGCGCCCCCGCCGAGCCGAGGGTGACGATCACCGCCTGACCGACGCCGGGGCCCTCGGCGCTCGGCTCGATCAGCTCCCGGGCCAGCTGGGCCGGGTCCTTGCCCGCCCCCTGGCGCCGCCCGGCGCGCCGGGTCTCGGCGGCGGTGAGCGCCGCGAGCTCGCTCCGGTTGGGCGTCAGGAAGTCAGCCAGGCCGAGCGTGGAGCGGTCCAGCCCGGCGGCCGGGGCCGGGTTGAGGATCGTCAGCGCGCCCTCGGCTCGGGCGATCCGGAGCGCCTCGCGGACGGTCGCGGTCGGGATCTCGTGGCTGACGAGCACGACGTCGCCCCGCAGCGAGCCCAGCCGTCCAAGCGCCTCGCGGACGGACGGGCCATCGAGCAGGCCATTGGCACCGGAGGCGACCGCGATCAGGTTCTCGCCCTGGCGGTCGACGAGGATCAGGGCGACCCCGGTCGCCTGGCCGGGGATCGTGCGCACGGCGCTCGTGTCGACGCCCTCACGCTCCAGGACCCGGCGCGCCTCGTGCCCGAAGGCGTCGTCCCCGAGCGCGCCGATGAACAGGGTGGGGCGCCCGAGCCGCGCCGCCGCGACCGCCTGGTTTGCCCCCTTGCCGCCGTCGTGGCGCTCGAAGACGCCACCGGTGACGGTCTCTCCGGGCACGGGCAGGCGCTCCGCCCGCAGAACGAGGTCGACGTTGACCGACCCGACGACGACGACCCGACCGCTCATCGAACCCTCCGAGGACGCCTCCAGCCCATCGGATCAGCCAGTGATGAACTCCCCGCCGTCGACGCCGATGACGTTGCCGGTGACGAAGTCGAAGCCGTCGCCGGAGAGGGCGACGATCGCCTCGGCCACATCCTGGGTCGTCGTCATCCGGCCCATCGGGTTGCGCCGAATGCTGGCCTCGATGATCGCCTCGTGCTCGGGGATCTTCATCAGGGCCGGGGTCAGGGTGACCCCGGCCCTGATCGCGTTGACCGTGACCCCGCTGCCGCGCCGGGCGAGCTCCATCGCCAGCTGGCGGACGTGTGATTCGAGCGCCGCCTTCGCCGAGCTGACCGCGCCGTAGGTCGGGACGACGCGGCTCGAGCCCTCCGAGGTCATCGCGAAGATCTTCGAACCCGGCTCGAGAAAGCCGCCTCGGTAGAGGTCCTGGACCCAGTAGACGAGGCTGTTGGCCATGACGTCCTGGGTCATCTCCATCTGCTTGCGACTGATCGCCCCCTTCGGATCGTCGGCGATGAACGGGAGCAGGCTGCCGAAGGCGAGCGAGTGCATGACCACCCGGAGGTACGGGTGGCGACCGTCGGCCTGGCTCCGCTCGAAGCGCGCGGCGAGCGTCCGGAGCGCCTCGGCGCGCTTCTCGTCGTCAGCCGCGTTCATGTTGACGAAGAGCGCCTCGGAGCCGGCGGCGGCGATCGCGGCCTTCACCTCCTCGACGTGGCCGAGCGCGGCCCGGAAGTCGAGGTGGATGCCGGCGATCCGGTAGCCGGCCCGGGCGAGCGCGATCGCGGTCGCCTCGCCCATCCCGCTCGAGGCGCCAAGGATCAGTGCCCAGCGCTCGCGGTCGTCGGTCATCGGGTGCCTCCAGAGCTGTCGTCACCGGGTGGGCGATCGTCGCCGATTGGCGGCTTCGTCGTGGGCCGGTCGGATCGGCCGAGTCTAGCAGCGCGCCCGGGCCGGGTTCCCGGTTCGCCAACCGGAATCCGATCCGGGGCCGGTTCCGAGCCGGCCCCGGACGATGCCCCGGTCTGTCGCGGGCGCGTCCGGCGAGCCTAGTGGGCGCCGCTCTCCCGGAGCGGCAGGACCAGGGCCGCAAGGGTGAAGACGAGCGCACCGAAGGCGAGCACGCCAAGGACGATCAGCCACTCCACGAGTGACGGCGCGTACCAGTAGCTCGTGATGAACGACGGCTGGCCGGGGGTGTACTCACCGATCGACAACCCCGGCGGGAACTCGATGAGCGGGTAGCTCAAACCGTTGAGGACGATGTTCAGGCGATGAACGAGGATGCCGATGATGGCCAGGATGCTCATCGTGGCGACGATCGCCGGACTGGCCCGCAGCCGTCTCCGGGCGAGGACCAGGAACGGCACGAGCAGACCCACCACGACCTCGAACAGGAACAGCGGTGCGTAGGACCCGGCGAGCATCCGGCGGATCGGCTCCGATTCGAACGCCGCGCCGGGATAGGCGGCGGTCAGGGTCTCGCTGAAGACGAAGAAGCCCTCGACCGTGATGAACACCGCCAGCAGGCCGCCCAGATACGCCACGAGGTCGTCCTCGAACTCGAGCCGGCGCAACCGGCGCAGGACCAGGGCGAGCAGGATCACCAGGGCGAGTCCCGAGACGAGGGCGGACGAGACGAAGAGCGGGGCCATGATCGCCGAGTACCAGAACCCGCGCGAGATCTGGAGCCCGAAGATCCAGGCCGTGATCGAATGCAGGAGGACGGCGGCCGGAAGGGCCACCCAGGCCAGGGCGCCCTTGATCCGCTCGTCACGCTGGACCGAGGAGTCCGAGGCGCTCGTCCCGAAGGCCAACGGCGAGCCGGCCCGGGCCAGGTCGGCCCGGGTGTACAGCCACGTGTAGAGCGCCGAGAGCGTGAAGTAGACCGTCACGATCGCGATATCCCAGATCATCGGCGAGGTGACGTTGGGGTAGCGGAAGAGGTGCCAGATCCGCTCGGGGCGTCCGATGTCGGGGAGCAGGAACAGGGCCGCCAGCATGATCGCCACGGTCGCCTCGAGGACGGCCAGGCGGACGATCGGCTTGAAGCGGGTCACCCCGAACAGCCGGCCCGCCGAGGCAACGATCAGACCGCCGGCCGAGAGACCGACGAAGAACATGAAGAAGAGGATGTACTGGCCCCACATCACGACGTTGTTGAGGGCGGTGACCGACAGGCCGTACCGCAGCTGGTAGCCCCAGGCAACGAGGCCAACCAGAATGAGGGCGAGGAGCAGGCTCAGCCAGGCAAGGAGCGGCCGGTTCAGGCGGCGAGCCGGAGCGGCCTCGCCGGTGGGCCGGGAGATCGTGCCCGCGCTCACAGGTTCCTCCTCCGTCGCGGCGCCAGGTAGTACACCTTGGGCTGCGTGCCTCGATCCTCGAGCAGGCGCTCACCCTCGCGATCGCGGATGAGGGTGGAGACCCGGCTGTCCGGATCGTTCAGGTCGCCGAACACGCGCGCCCCCTCCGGGCACGACCAGACGCACGACGGCACCTGGCCGTCCGTGATCCGGTGAACACAGAACGTGCATTTCTCCACCGTCCCGATCGGCCGGGGGGCGACCATCCCGGTGTCGAAGTCGGTCGGGCGGGCCGGCGCGCCCCAGTTGAAGACGCGCACCCCGTACGGGCAGGCGATCATGCAGTAGCGGCAGCCGATGCAGCGCTCGTTGTCCTGCATCACGATGCCGTCGTCGCGGTGGTAGGTCGCACCGACGGGGCAGACCTTGACGCAGGGGGCGTTGTCGCAGTGCTGGCAGGCGAGCGGCAGCCACTGCAGCTCGTGGCGGCCGCCGACCACGGTTGGCGTGTCGAGCGCCTCGCCCTCGCTCAGGATCCGGTTCCACCACATCCCGAGCGGAACGTCGTTCTCCGATTTGCAGATGACCGCGCAGGACCAGCAGCCGACGCAGCGCTCCTGGTCGACGACCATCCCCCAGCGAGGTCGATCGGAGTGCGGGCCGATCTCGCCGTAGGCGCGCGACGCCTCCGGGAGAGCCTCGATCGGTGAGACGGGCTCAGGCACGGGCGCCCTCCTCCACTCGCCGGACCTCGCACCGGCAGTCCTTCCAGCCAGTCGAGGGCGACCACATGTTCGGCACGAAGTGGACCTCGTGGATCGGATTGACGGCGGACGAGGTGAGCTCGTTCACGCCCTTGCCGGCGGCGAAGTAGCGCGACCACCAGCCCTCGGGCAGGGTCGCGGTCCCCGGACGGGCACTGTCGGAGATGTGAGCCCAGGCCCGGACCGCCCCGCGCGTGTTGAACACCTCGATCTCGTCGCCTTCGCTGATCCCGCGTCTGCTCGCCTCGTCGGGATGGAGCAGGACCGTCGGGCGGCCAGCGTGAATCTCGGCCAGCCACGGGCTGTTCGAGTACGTGGAGTGGATCCGCCACTTGCTGTGCGGCGAGAGGAGCACGAGGGGGTAACGGACCGGGTCGTGGATCCCGTCGTCGTACGGCTCCTTGTACACGGGCACCTGCTCGCCGAGCTCGAGGAAGCGGTCCTCCTCCTTGTAGAACTCGATCCGGCGGGTGGGGATGAAGGCGGCGGTCTGTTCGATCGTGGCCGGGAGCGAACGGGGCGGGAACGGCTCGAACCGCTCGATCTGGTCGAGGAACGGGATATCGGGATCGGGCACCTTCAGGCGCACCGGCCCTGCCTTGAGCTGGTCGAGGGTGATCCCCTCGGCCGGCCCGCCCTCGGCCAGGATCATCTCGATCGCCTCGTCCTCGGTGACCTCGAAGTATTCGGCGGCGAGATCCGGGGCGATCCGGCGAACGATCTCGCGCCAGATCCACAGCTCGGAGCGCGACTCGCCCACGGGCGGGATCGCTGGCTGCTGGAGCTGGAGGAACGGGTGGAGCGGCGTCGCGGTCAGGTCGGTCTTCTCGTACCACGAGGCTGCCGGCAGGACGATGTCCGCCCAGCGCACGGTGTCGGTCATCTGGTGGTCGACGACGACGATCAGGTCCAGCCCGGCCAGGGTCTGGTGGAGCCGGTTCACATCCATCGCTTGCATGAACATGTTGGCGAACGTGCAGACGAGCGCGTGGAACCCGTTCTTCGGGTACGGGACGTCCGGATTCATCGTCTCCGTGCGTCCACGCACGAAATAGATGCTCGGCACGATGTGCGCCTTCTTGCCCCCCGGGTTAAACCAGGGAGCCACCTTCACCCGGACCTTGTACTGCCCGACGTACACGGAGAACCCACCGCCGGAGCGCCCGATGTTGCCGGTCACGGTCGCCAGCAGGGCGAATGCCCGGCCGGTGAGATCGCCGTGGTACCAGTGGTTCGCGCCGCCGCCCATGAGGATCGCCGCCGGTGCTTCGCTGGCGTACGCGCGCGCCAGGGCGACGATCCGGTCGGGATCGATCCCCGTGACCTCCCCGGCCCGCTCGGGCGTCCAGCGCTCGAGTTCGGCCCGCACCAGGGCGAAGCCCGGCGTCACCTCGACCGTTCGTCCGTCGGCCAGGGACAGCCGGTAGACGCCCGCCAGGGCGGCCGAGACACCCTCGGGCAGGCCCAACCTGTCCGTGCCGATGATCACCGGAGCAGCGGTGTTCGTATCCCAGGCCACGAACCGGTCGGGGGAGCCGGCCGGGTCGAGATCCGCCTCGCGCAGGCGCTTGCCGGTATCCGCCCGGACGAGGAGCGGACCGTCGGTGTAACGGCGAACGAAGTCGAGGTCGGCCGTGCCGTCCTCGAGGATCTGCCGGACGAGGGCCAGCCCGAGCGCGGCGTCGGTGCCGGGCCGGATCTGGAACCAGGCGTCGGCCTTGGCCGCGCTGCCGGAGAAGGTGGGGTCGACGACGACCATCCGGGCGCCGTTCTCGACCGCATCGAAGAGGAAGTGAGCGTCCGGGATTCGCGTCTCGATCGGGTTCGCGCCGACGAGGAGGAGGAACCGGCTGTTCGCCCAGTCCTTCGCTTCGTGCTCCGCGTTCTGGACGCCGAAGGTGATCGGCATGCCCATCGGGAGATCGCCGTTGAAGTCGAAGCTCGTGCCGTGGGTCATCCCGAGGAGGGCGCTCGCCCGGTAGTTCGCTCCCTTCTGGATGTAACCCGAACCGGGCACCTGGCCGAAGACGTGGATGCTGTCCCAGCCATACGTCTCGCCGATCCGCCTGAGCTCCTCGGCGATCCGGTCCAGGACCTCGTCCCAGGTCGCCGCACGGAACTCGCCTGAGCCACGCTCCCCGGTCCGGACGAGGGGGGTCATGATCCGGTCCGGCCCATGGACGAGGGTGTGGTAGGAGAGCCCCTTCATGCAGCCGCGCGGGTTGTAGGCCCGGTCCGGGTAGTCGGCCGCCTGCTGGATCTTCACGATCCTGTCGTCGCGCACGAAGGCAAGCTGACCGCAGCTTCCGGTGCAGTTCGGGGAACAGGTCGTCCGGACGACGCGGTCGACCGGCAGCGAACGGGGCGGGTCCTCGCGCCCTGCGTTCGCGACCTCGACGCCGACGGACGCGGTCGCGGCGGCTCCGGCCGCGAGGCCGGCGCCCTTGAGCAGCTGTCGTCGCGTGAGCGCCATCAGCGCCGGCCTCCTGGGCCCGTCGCGCAGCCAACCGGCCCGGTCATGCGCGCACCTCCGGCCGGACGCGCGGCGAGGCGGGACAGGTGGGGTCGAGCATCAAGTGATCGGTCGCGCCGCAGGTGGCACAGCGGGAAGCGGTCGTGCCCGCCGACGGCGGCCGGAGGATACCCGTCGCCGCCCGCAGCCAGCCGGCGACCGGGCCAACGACGAGGGCGAGGGGGGCAACGCCCGCGAGGGCGAGGAGGCGGCGGCGAGTCAGGTGCGGCATGCGAGAACCTCACATGGGACGTGGCTGCACAGGGCGTCCCAATCGTGCCTGGGGGAAAGTACGGAGATCAGGGCCGATCGGACCGAACGTCGGGACTGGTGGCCCTCGGCGGCTCGCTCGGTGGGCGCATGTTGGACGCGCCCCGGATCTCCCGGCGGTCGGGCGGCCGCTGGGTGAGCGCCCCGAATCCGACGGCGTTCAGGTCCTCGACCGAGCTCGGTCGGGCGACCATCAAGCCCGGGCCGCCAACCTCGGCGCCGGGGTCGAAGCCGGGCGGCGGATCGTCAGACGACGCCCCCGGCGCGCAGGGCGGCGATCTCGCCCGCACCATAGCCCAGTTCCGTGAGCAGCTGATCGGTCTGCTCACCCAGGAGGGGCGGCGCGCTCCGGATCGTGGCCGGGGTGGCCGAGAGCTTGAACGGGATCCCGGCCTGGCGGATCGGCCCGAGGCGGGGGTGCTCGATCGTGACATCCATGGCCCGGACTTGCGCCTGCGGGCTGGCGAAGGCGGTCAGGATGTCGTTGATCGGGCCGCACGGAATCTCGGCCGCATCGAGCCGGACGAGCCAGGCGGCGCTCGTGTCGGCCGCCAGCCGCTCGGCGAGGAGCGGTCGGAGCGCGTCGCGGTTGCGGACCCGGTCGCCGTTCGTCGCGAACCTCGGATCGTCGGCCAGCTCGTCGAGGCCGAGCGCCGCGCACAAGCGCGGCCACTGGCGCTCGCTGCCGACCGCGACGGCGATCTCCCCGTCGGCGGTGGCGAACGTCTCGTAGGGCACGATGTTCGGGTGGGCATTGCCCCGCCGGCCCGGCGAGCGGCCGGTGACGAACGCGTTCTGGGCCTGGTTGACGAGCAGGGCGAGCGTCGATTCGAGGAGCGAGAGGTCGATCCGCTGGCCCCGCCCGTGGGCCGGCGAGCCCTCGCGCTCACGTCCGGCCAGGGCGCCCAGGATCGCCACGGCGCCGAGGATGCCGGTCGTGACGTCGCTGATCGCGACCCCGACCTTCGTCGGCCGGCCGCCCTCCTCGTCCGGGAAGCCGGTGATCGACATCAGCCCGCCGACCGCCTGGAGGACGAAGTCATAGCCGGGCTTGGCGGCCTCGGGTCCGTCGGGACCGTAACCCGAGATGGCGAGGTGGATCAGGCGCGGGTTCAGCCGCTCGAGCGTCGCGTCGTCGAAGCCGAGACGGTCGAAGCCACCGACCCGGAAGTTCTCGACCAGCACGTCGGCCCGGCCGAGAAGCCGGCCCAGGACCTCCGCCCCCCGCGACCGCTTCAGATCGAGCCGGAGCGAGCGCTTGTTCCGGTTGACCGCGAGGTAGTAGGCCGCCGTGCCCGGATCGTCCGGTCCGGCGAGCCCGGCTCCCACCCAGGGCGGGCCCCAGCTGCGCGTGCCGTCGCCCTCGGGCGGCTCGACCTTGACCACGTCCGCGCCGAGGTCGGCCAGGAGCATCGTGCAGTACGGACCGGCAAGGACGGTCGAGCAGTCGGCGACGAGGATGCCGGCGAGCGGTCCGGGCGGGGCGGCCATGGACGCAATCGTAGCCCGACCGGATGCGGCTGCGGCGCTTCATGGTGCACGCCCGGTGGCCACGCCTGACGGGGCATGACCACCCCTCGCCCCATGACCACGCCCGACGGCCAGAGGCGCACCCTGCGGCCCGGGCTGTGGAACGCGACCGGAGGCTACCCCCGACCCGATGCGGCGGCCGGAGCGGCCGACCCGTCCGCGGCCGGCACCGACCCGGTGACGCGGCCCTCCGCGGCCTTCGCGGCTCCGACCCGGCTGCCCGAGCCCGCCCTGCGCTCGCCCGCCTGGGCCACCACGGGCACCGCCCGCGTCCGGCCGGCCGAGGTCCGCGCCCCGTCCCCGCCGGTGGCGATGCTCGCCCGGGCGGTCACCTGGTGGTAGAGGATGATCAGCTGGACCAGGGCCAACGACTCCGACCGGCGCAGGTCCGTGCCCACGGTGAACTCGCCCAGCCGCTGCTGGCGGAGGTGACTGGCGAACTGCATCCGCTCCCAGATCACCTCCTCGATCGCGGCCGCCCGGGCCGGGTCGATCGTCCCGGGGACCCGGAGCTCCTGCTCGCCCGCGCGCTCGATGAGGGTCAGTCCGTCGGCGTCGTTCTCGCCCACGACCCCCGAGAGATCGGGGTGGCGGAGCGTGTCGCGCAGGACGAGGCACGCGTCGAGCTTGTCCTGCTCGTCGGACGCCCCGGGTTCGAAGCGGACGACGATGTCGGCCCAGTGGCGCTGGGGCCGGATGTAGGCCTCGGAGTCCGGCTCGCGACGGTCGAGCTCGGCCAGCACCTGGTCGGTGGTGTAGCCGCGCCGGGTGCAGTCGCGGGCCACCTTCCAGCGCCGGCGCAGCTCCTCGGGCGGGTCGAGGTAGACCCGGACGTCGTACATCTCGCGCAGATCGGAGGTGTGGTAGCCGAGGAGACCCTCGACCACCGCGAACAGACCGGGCCGGAAGTAGACCGGCGGCCCGAACGTCCCGTCGGTGTGGCGGTAGACCGGCTTCAGGATCGGCTCGCCGCGGCGCAGGTGGGCCAGGTGCTGGGCCAGGATGTCGATGTGGTTGCACTCGGGGTTGAGCGGGGTGATCCCCCGCTCGGCCCGCTGCTCGCGGTCGAAGCGATGGTAGTCGTCGGTGCAGAAATGGGACACCTTGTCCTCGCCGAGGACACGGACGAGGCCGCGGGTGATCGTCGTCTTGCCCGAACCCGAATCACCGACGATGCCGAGGATCGTGGGACGCATGGCTGTTCTCCCTCTCGGTTGCTGGTCGGGCTCAGGCGGTAGCGCCGGCGGACGGCTGCCCGTCCGGCTCGTCGACCCGGAACACCCGGCTCCTGAGGATGTCCTCCGCCTCGATCCGCATCAGGTCATCGCGGGTGAGCAGGCCACCCCGATCGAAGATCCGGCCGGCCTGGCGAAGGCGCGCCCGGTCGATCGCGTTGCGGATGCTCCGGGCGTTGGCGAAATGCGGCTGGCGCATCCGCCGCTCGATGTAGGCCCGCAGGGCATCGAGGGCGTCATCGGTCAGCTCGTACTGCTGACGCCGGACCATCAGCCGGGCGATCTCGAGCAGCTCGTCGACACTGTAGTCGGGGAAGTCGATGTGGTGGGCGATCCGCGAGAACATCCCCGGGTTGCTCCGGAAGAACTCGTCCATCCGATCACGATAGCCGGCCAGGATCACGACCAGGTTGGAGCGCTCGTTCTCCATCGCCTGGAGGAGGATCTCGATCGCCTCCTGACCGTAGTCGCGCTCGTTCTCGCGCCGGTGCAGGTGATACGCCTCGTCGATGAACAGAACCCCGCCGAGCGCCCGCGAGATGACCTCCCGCGTCCGGGGGGCCGTGTGACCAACGTACTGGCCGACCAGGTCGTCGCGGCTAACGGCGACGAGGTGACCGCGCTCGAGATAGCCCAGCCGATGGAGGATCTCGGCCATCCGCAGGGCGACCGTCGTCTTGCCGGTCCCCGGGTGGCCGGTGAAGCTCATGTGGAGCGAGGGCGCCTCGGCCGCCAGCCCGACCTGGCGCCGGAGCCGCTCGACGACGAGCAGGGCGGCGATCTCGCGCAGCCGGGTCTTGACCGGGGCGAGGGCGACCAGATCGTGGTCGAGCTGGGCGAGGACCTCCTCCACCTGCGACTCGCGCAGGACGGAGCCGACGTCAACGACCCGTTCCTCGAGATCGGCCGGGCGGGCGCTCGTCAGCACCAGCGGGCTCGTCATCGCGGGCCCTCCGTGCCGGCACCATCCCCGTCGCGATAGCGGCGCCCGGCCGGCGCGTCGGTCGCATACGCCCGGAGGCCGTAACGGACCCGGCGGTCCGGGCCCTCCTGGCGCTCGAGCCGGAAGCCGGATTCGTCGGCCGGGCGGTGGACGATGAAGCTCAGGCGCAGGCTCTGGCGACCGTGGCTCCGGTCGTAGGCGTTGGCCCGGATGTAGCCGTTCGGCACCGCCTCCCGGCAGGCGCGCAGGTCGGCCATGAACGGCGCCGGGTCGGCCAGGTCGAAGTGCGGCAGGCCCCACATGCTCCAGTAGACGTTGCGCGGATGCGGGTCGTCGGTGTGCTCGAGCGAGACGGCCCAGCCATGGCCGATCGCATAGCGGATCTGGGCCTCGATCTCGTCGTCGGTGAGCGGGGGCAGGTACGAGAAGGTTCCCTGGCTGATCTTCATGGCCGGCTCCATCGGGCTGTCGGTTGTTCGGGTTGTCTGGCTGTCGGGCTCAGGAGAAGGCGAACGTCGGGGTCGGCAGCGCGTCGGGGACGTCGGTCGACTCGTAGGTGAACGAGACGTCACGCCAGACCTCGAGAGCGGCCGCCAGCTCCGGGCAGTGCCGGGCCGCGGCGGCAAGGATCTCCGGACCCTCGGCCAGCACGTCCCGGCCCTCGTTGCGAGCCTTGATCATCACCTCGGCGGCGACCCGGTTGGCCGTCGCACCGGCGGCGATCCCCATCGGGTGGCCGATCGTGCCGCCGCCGAACTGGAGGATGACGTCCTCTCCGAAGAGGTCGAGCAGCTGGTGCATCTGGCCGGCATGGATCCCGCCCGAAGCGACCGGCATGACCGCCGGCATCGAACCCCAGTCCTGGTCGAAGTAGATCCCGTGGGCGGGGTTGGCCGGGACGAACGAGTCGCGCAGGGTGTCGTAGTAGCCGCGGGTCGTGTTCGGGTCGCCCTCGAGCTTGCCCACGACCGTGCCGGCGTGGAGGTGATCGACGCCCAGCAACCGGCACCACTTGGCAAGGACGCGGAAGCTGACCCCGTGGCTCTTCTGGCGGGTGAACGTGCTGTGGCCGGCCCGATGGAGGTGGAGCAGGACGCCGTTGCGGCGCGCCCAGCGCGACATCGAGGCCATGGCCGTGAAGCCGACGGTCAGGTCCATCATCACGATCACGCTGCCCAGCTCCCGGGCGAACTCCGCCCGCTCGTACATCTCCTCCATCGTGGCCGCGGTCACGTTCAGGTAGTGGCCCTTGATCTCGCCGGTTTCGGCCTGGGCCCGGTTCACCCCCTCCATCGCGAACAGGAACCGGTCGCGCCAGCGCATGAACGGCTGGCTGTTGATGTTCTCGTCGTCCTTGGTGAAGTCGAGCCCGCCCCGGAGCGCCTCGAACACGACCCGACCGTAGTTGCGGGCCGACAGACCGAGCTTTGGCTTGACCGTGGCGCCGAGCAGGGGCCGGCCGTACTTGTCGAGGTACTCGCGCTCCACGACGATCCCGTGAGGCGGACCGGGGAACGTCTTGACGTAGGCCAGTGGGATGCGCATGTCCTCGAGCCGGAGGGCCCGGAGGGCCTTGAACCCGAACACGTTGCCGATGATCGAGGAGGCCAGGTTGGCGATCGAGCCCTCCTCGAACAGGTCGATCTCGTAGGCGATCCGGGCGATGTACTGCTCCGGGCTACCGGGCACCGGCTCGACGCTGTAGGCCTTGGCGCGGTAGCGCTCGTGGGCGCTCAGCCGGTCGGTCCAGACGACGGTCCAGGTCGCGGTCGAGGACTCGCCGGCCACCGCGGCGGCCGCCTCCACCGGATCCACGCCGGGCTGGGGGGTGATCCGGAAGGCGGCCAGGAGGTCGGTCTCCTGAGGGACGTACGCCGGATCGTAGTAGCCCATCTGGGCGTAGGGCGAGACGCCGGCGGTCCAGCGGTCCCTTTGTTCGATCGGGTCGGTGTCGGGCCAGGTTGGCATCGTGATCTCACTGTTCGATCGTCCGGGATCGCCCGGAGCGGTCCGGTTCGTCGGCTTCATGCCGCCGGAGAACCGGGAGGTCTCGGAGCATACGCCCGTCACCGTAAGAGTTCCAATAGGATATTCCGACAAACAGATAGAGTCTCGGCTATCATTCGCGGATGACCGTCACCCTGAACCAGATCCAAAGCTTCCTGGCCGTCACCCGGTCCGGGTCGGTCAGCGGCGCGGCCGAGGAGCTCGTCGTCACCCAGCCATCGGTCTCGGCCGCGCTCCGAGCACTGTCGCGAGAGCTGGGCGTGGAGCTGACCGAGCGGTCGGGCCGGGGGATCCGCCTGAGCCCGGCCGGCCGGGCCTTCCTGCCGTTCGCCTCGAGCGTGCTCGGGCAGCTCGAGCAGGGTCGGCAGGCGGCCCGCGAGGCGGCCGGTCGGTCGGCCAGCCTGGTCCGGATCGCGGCCGTGACGACGGCCGGCGAGTACCTCGCGCCGCCGCTCGTCCAGGCCTTCCGCAGCCATCACCCGGGGGTCGAGCTGACCCTCGAGGTGGCGAAC
>JAKAHU010000284.1 GCA_021825385.1 Chloroflexota bacterium
GACGACCCCCGGGCTGAAGGTGAAGCCCTGACGAGGAGCCTCGAGCGGACGGGGCACGACGATCGCCGGTTCGGCGGCGAGCGCCTCGCCCCGCTCCCGATGCCACTGGGCGAGGATGTCGTCGGGGTCGAGCCCGAGGTAGAGGGCATAGTTGCGCAGGAACCCCTTCGTGTACACGGCGCCCGGGAGCTCGCGGTAGTCGCCCCGCTCGAGGGCGGCCAGGTAGCGCGCCCGGATCTTCGTGTCCCGCTCGGCGCGCAGGAGGTCGACTCCCTTCTGCTCGCGGGCGGCGATCAGGCGCTCGGGCAGGGTCGCGGCCGGCTCGGCCTCGATGATCGGCCGGCGTCGCTCGGGCCGGTCGGCCAGCCGCCGCCGGGCCTGGTCGGGCGAGGTCATCGCTCGTACTCGTCCTCGTCGCCCGGCGCGGCCGGCCGGCCGCCCCCGGCCGAGCCATCGCGGCGGAGGACCGGGCGGGCGTTCGAGCCGTCGAAGGCGCCGATGTAGCCGCGCGCCTCGAGCTGATCGATGATCCGGGCCGCCCGCGCGTAGCCGATCTTCAGGCGCCGCTGGAGGAGCGACGCCGAGGCCCGGTCATACTCCTGGACGACCGCCACCGCGTCGGGCAGGAGTCGGTCGGCATCCTCGTCGACCGGCTCGCTCGTCTCGCCCGGTCCCTCCTCGTCGTTCTCGATGATCGACAGGTCGTAGTGCGGGTCGTCGATCTGGTCACGCCAGTGCTGGGTGATCCGGGCAATCTCCTGATCGGAGACGAAGACGCCCTGGAGGCGCATCGGACGGGGCAGATCGGCCGGCTGGTAGAGCATGTCGCCCCGGCCGATCAGGTCCTCCGCTCCGGGCGTGTCGAGGATCGTTCGGGAGTCGATCTGGGAGGCCATGGCGAACGCGATCCGGCTCGGGAAGTTGGCCTTGATCAGCCCGGTCACGACATTGACCGAGGGGCGCTGGGTGGCCAGGACCATGTGGATCCCGGTCGCGCGGGCCTTCTGGGCCAGCCGGACGATCGGATCCTCGACGTTCTTGCCCTCGCGCATCATCAGGTCGGCGAGCTCGTCGATGATGATCACGATGTACGGCAGACGGTCGGCCGGGTCGGCCCGGGTCTCGTTGTAGGCCCGGATGTTGCGCGCCGGCGGCCGGGCCCCGGCGAAGCGCCGGTAGCGGCTCTCCATCTCGGCCACCGCCCACTTCAGGGCGGCCTTGGCCCGGTCCGGCTCGGTGATCACCGGCACGAGCAGGTGGGGCAGCCCGTTGTAGCCGGCCAGCTCGACCCGCTTGAGGTCGATCAGGATCATCCGGACGTCGTCCGGGGTCGCCTCGCACAGGAGGCTCGTGATCAGCGCGTTGACCATCACGCTCTTGCCCGAGCCGGTGGCGCCGGCGATCAGGAGGTGGGGCATCTTGGCCAGGTCGACCGCCTGGGCCTTGCCGGCCACATCACGCCCGAGGGCGAACGTCAGGCGCGAACCCGAGGCGGCGACGTCGACCTCCTCGAGGATCCGGCGCAGGGAGACGATGTTGAAGTCCTTGTTCGGGATCTCGATCCCGACCGCGCTCTTGCCCGGGATCGGGGCCTCGATCCGGAGCGAGCGGGCGGCGAGGGCCATCGCCAGGTCGTCCGCCAGGCCCTCGATCCGGGAGACCTTGACGTCCGGTGCGGGCTGGACCTCGTACTGAGTGACGACCGGACCGGCGTTCCGTCCGACGATCTGGGCCGGGATGTTGAAGCTCGCCAGCTTGGCGATGATGATCTCCTCGTTCCGCGCCTGGACCGCCTCGTCGCTCCGGCTGGCGACCTCGGGCCGGACGTCGTCGAGGAGGGTGATCGGCGGCAGGCGGTACTCGACCCGCTCGCGGGTCGGTGGCGAGTCGCCGGCATCGGTCACGTCGTCCGGGTCGCGCGGGGGTCGGACCGCCTCGGCCGCCGGCCCCGGCAGCGGTGGCACGGTCCGGGCCGGGGCAAACGTGGCCGAGGTCAGGGCCGGGCTCGGGATCGCGGCCGGGATCGGGGCCGCGGAGCCCGCCTCGGCCTCGCCGCCCGCACCCCAGATCCCGGTCTGACCCGGGGAGGCGACGCTCGACACGCCCACCGCCCGGCGGGAGATGGTCGCCCCGCGGCCCGATCCTTGCCCGTCGGCGATCCGCCCGGCACGGAGCGCCTCGGCAGCCAGACGCTCGGCACGGGCCGCCCGCGAGGCGCGGATCGCCTGCCACGAGCGGGTGAGCGGCTCGACCAGGACCCGCAGGGGCACGTTGAAGGCAACGACGAGCCCGAGGAAGGCGAGGCCGAGCAGGACGACGAAGGCGCCCGGCCGGGTGACCAGCCCGCCGAGCGTGTCGGTGAGGAAGCGTCCGACCCGCCCGCCGCTGGTGACCCCGGTGACCTGAGCGAGGCCGAGCAGCCCCGCGTACGTGACGGCCAGGCCGGCGACCATCGCCTGCCAGCCGGACCTCGGCCGGCTGCCCGGGCCCCATTCGACATACCAGCCGGCGCCGACCAGGAGGAACGGCAGGATCCAGCGCCCGGCACCGAACCAGGGGGCCACCCAGTCGCGCCACAGGTCGGTCAGCCGGCCCTGCCCGGGGAGGGCGAGGGCGATCAGGGTCACCGCGCCGGCCACGAGCAGGGTCAGGCCGACGAGCGAGCGAGCCACCTCCGGGGTGAGCGTGACCCGGGGCAGGCTCCGGCGTCGGCGCCGGTGGGCGGCGGCACGGGGGGCGGTGCGGCGCCGGGCAGTCATCAGACCTCCACGACGACCGGGAAGACCAGCGGCCGGCGCTTCGTCTGGTCGTACAGGTAGCGCGACACGCTGTCCTTGATCTGGCTCTTGAGCAGGGCGACCTCGCTGATGTGGTCGCCCGGGTTCTCGATCGCCGCGACGACCAGATCGGCGGTCTGGGCGATCAACGGGTCGCGCTCGTCGCGAATGAAGCCGCGGGTGATGATCTCCGGGCGGCCGACGACGTTGCCGGTCTGCTTGTCGACGGTGACCACGACCAGGAACATCCCGTCATTGGCCAGGGCGCGCCGGTCGCGCAGGACGATCTCACCGACCTCGCCGACCGACAGGCCGTCGACGAAGACGTAGCCGGCCGTGACCGGCTGGCCGCGCCGGGCGCTCCCATCGTGAGCGATCTCGATCGGGGTGCCGTTCTCGATGATGAACACGTTCTCCGGGGCGACACCGGTCTCGATCGCCAGCCGGCCGTGCTGGACCTGCATCCGGAACTCGCCATGGATCGGGATGAAATGGCGCGGCTTGGTCAGGCCGAGCATCAGCTTGAGCTCTTCCTGGCTGGCATGGCCCGAGACGTGGGCCCGCTTGATCGTGTGGTAATAGACGTTCGCCCCGGCCTTGAACAGGTTGTCGATCGTGCGCGCGACGTACTCCTCGTTGCCCGGGATCGGGCTGGCGCTCACGATCACGGTGTCACCGGGCTGGATCTCGACGAAGCGGTGGTCGCGGTTTGCCATCCGGGCCAGGCCGGCCATCGGCTCGCCCTGGGCCCCGGTGGTCGCGATCACGAGCTTGCCGGCGGGGACCTCGTTGATCCGTTCCTTGGCCACGATCTGGGAGGGCGGGTAGGTCAGGTAGCCCAGGTCCGAGGCGATCCGGAAGTTCTGCTCCATCGAGCGGCCGATGACGGCCACCTTGCGGCCGAACTGGCGGGCGGCGTCGAGGACCTGCTGGACGCGGGCGATGTTGCTCGCGAACGTGGCCACGATCACCCGCCCCTCGAGCGGCTCCATGATCTCCCGGAAGGCCTCGCCAACGGTTCGCTCGGAGGGGGTGTAGCCGGGGTTCTCGGCCCGCGTCGAGTCCGAGAGCAGGCACACGACGCCCTCCTCGCCCATCCGGGCGAGGATGTGGAAGTCGGACAGCTTGCCGTCGACCGGGGTGTGGTCGAACTTGAAGTCGCCGGTGTGGACGACGACCCCGACCGGCGTCCGGATCGCCAGCCCCATCGCGTCGGGGATCGAGTGCCCCACCCGGAACGGGACGATCACGAACGGCCCGATCTCGATCTCGTCGCCCGGGTCGAGGGCGAGCAGCGGATTGTTCCGCAGCCGGTGCTCCTTGATCTTGTTGCCGAGCAGGCCGCGAGCGAGGGTCGAGGCATAGACCGGCACAC
>JAKAHU010000285.1 GCA_021825385.1 Chloroflexota bacterium
GGCGTGATCGCGATCGATCGCCTCGCGCACGGCCCGCTCGTACGGGGTCTCGCCGCGCCCGAGGGGCGCAATCGCGGAGCGGTCGAGCAGGCCCGACTTCAGGCCCGAGTTCAGGCGCTCGCCGGGCCGCTCGGTGTGGGCGACCCAGATCGCCATCGCCAGCGCGTCGGCGGCGTCGTCCGAGCTCGGTCGCTCGGGCAGGCCGAGGACGAGCTGGACCATCCGCTGGACCTGCTCCTTGTCGGCGGCGCCATGGCCTGCGATCGCGCTCTTGATCGCGTTCGGGGTCGCCTCCCGGACGGCGAGCGAGTGCTGGGCGGCGGCGAGCAGGACGACCCCGCGGGCCTGGCCGACGGCGAACGCGGTTTGCGCGTTGCGGCTGAAGAAGAGCCGCTCGACGCCGACGACAGCCGGGGCGTGGAGCTCGATCAGGTCGCTGACCAGCCGGTGGACGGCGACCAGCCGCTCCGGGAGCGCCGTCTCGGGTGAGGTGTGGAGGGCGCCGTAGTCGACCGCGCGCAGCCGGGCGCCGGTCCGCTCGATGATCCCGTACCCGAGTGACGCGGTTCCCGGGTCGATCCCGAGGATGATCACCCGGCAACCTCGGCGAACACTTCTTCCGGGATCTCGAAGTTGGCCGTGACGCGCTGGACGTCGTCGAGGTCCTCGAGGGCCTCGATCAGCCGCAGCGCCTGGCGGGCCCGGGCCGGGTCGAGCTCGACGGTCTGGCGGGCGACCATCGCCGACTCGGCCGACTCGATCGCCACCCCCGCCGCCTCGAGGGCGCGCCGGACCCGCTCGAGATCGGTCGCGGCGGTGTAGACCTCCATCGGGTCCGCCTCGGTGTCGACGTCCTCCGCCCCGGCGTCGATCGCCAGGAGCGCGATCTCATCCGGGTCTCCGGCCATCCTGGCGATCGTGATCACGCCGCGCGGCTCGAACTGCCAGGCCACGGCGCCGGCGCCGGCCAGCTGGCCGCCGGCCTTGGCGAAGACCGAGCGAACCTCGGCCGCGGTCCGGTTGCGGTTGTCCGTCTGGGCTTCGACCAGGATCGCCACGCCACCGGGACCGTAGCCCTCGTAGACGATCTCCTCGTACTGGTCGGCGTCGCCGCCGCCCGTGGCGCGCTCGATCGCGCGCTTGATCGTGTCCGCGGGCATGTTCACCGAGCGAGCCTTCTCGATCGCCAGCCGGAGCCGGAAGTTGCCATCCGGGTCCGGTCCGCCGGCCCGGGCAGCGATCGCGATCTCGCGGCCCATCTTCGTGAACAGCGCCCCCCGCCGCACGTCGTTGGCGCCCTTCTGGCGCTTGATCTGGGACCACTTGGAATGACCTGACATCGCGTCCGAGTATAGCGGACTATCATGGCTGGACCGCGTCCGCGCCCCGGCGCAACCAGCCCACTGATCGCAGCCCGGGCATCCCGGTCCCGTCGGGAGCCCGCACGAGACGAGAGGATCGCGAGTCGATGACGACCAAGAGCGTTGACCTCCTCCACCTGCGCAGCGTCGTCTTGGCCGGCCATGCCGGGTCGGGCAAGACGACGCTGGCCGAGCAGCTCCTCTTCCGGACGGGGGCGATCAATCGCTTGGGCAAGGTCGACGACGGGACGGCCAGCCTCGACTTCGAACCCGAGGAGCAGAAGCGCCACGAGTCACTCAGTCTCGCCGTCGCCTCGCTCGAGCACGACGGGACGCGGGTGACGCTGGTCGACACGCCCGGCTACCCGGACTTCGTGGGCGAGGTCGTCGAGGGCTTCGCCGCGGTCGAGAGCGCGCTCTTCGTCATGGACGCCTCCGGGGGGGTCGAGTCGGGACTCGAGACGGCCGTCGCCCTCGGCCGCTCGAACGGACGGGCGGGCTGCTTCTTCATCAACAAGTGCGAGCGCGAGAACGCCGACCCGAACGCGGCCCTCGATGCGCTGCGGGCGACCTTCGGCGAGAAGATCGCCCCGCTCCAGCTCGCGATCGGGGCGGCCGAGACGTTCAGTGGCTACGTCGACCTCGTCCACCGGCGGGCCTATCGCTGGGACGGCACGCGCGAGGTCGAGGTGCCCGTCCCGCCCGAGCTCGAGGCGGAGGTCGCCCGCCGCCGCGACCAGCTGCTCGAAGCGGCGGCCGAGGCGGACGATGACGTGCTCACGAAGTACCTCGAGGGCGAGGAGATCAGCGATGCCGAGCTCGAGGCCTGCCTCCACCGGGGCGTCCGCGACTCGATCCTGGCCCCGGTGCTCGTTGGCAGTGCGGCCCGAGGGATCGGGATCAGCGCCCTCCTCGACACGTTCGTGCGCTACCTGCCCCATGCCGCCGAGGAGCCGCCGGTCCGCGCCACCGACCCGAAGACCGGCGCCGAGGTCAGGGTGCCCAGTGACCCGAATGGCCCGCTCCTGGTGCGGGTGTTCAAGACGACCGCCGACCCGTTCGTTGGCCGGCTCACCTACCTGCGGGTCCTGTCGGGGACGCTCCACAGCCAGGGCCATGCCTGGAACGCGAACCGGGGCGAGGACGAGCGGATCGGCCAGCTGCTCTTCCTCCACGGCAAGGAGCAGGAGCCGGTTGGCGAGCTGAAGGCGGGCGAGATCGGGGCTGTGGCCAAGCTGGCGGTGACCGCCACCGGCGACACGCTCTCGAGCCGTGAGCGGCCGCTCGTCCTACCGCCGCTCACCTTCCCCGAGCCGACCCTGGTCGTGGCGATCGATCCGCTGACCAAGTCCGACCTGGACAAGATGAGCGGCGCCCTCCAGCGGATGCTCGACGAGGAGCCGACCGCCCGGGTGACCCGGAGTGAAACTGGCGAGCAGCTCCTGGTGGCCATGGGCGAGGCGCACATCGCGGTGATCGCGGAGCGTCTGAAGCGCAAGTTCGGGGCCGCGATCGTGACCCGCACCCCCCGCGTCCCGTACCGCGAGACGATCCGCGGCCGGACCCAGGTCCACGGCCGGTACAAGAAGCAGACCGGCGGTCACGGCATGTTCGGCGACGTGTGGCTGGAGCTCGAGCCGAACCCGGGCGGTGGGGTCGAGTTCGCCGAGAAGATCGTCGGCGGGGTCGTCCCGCGCCAGTTCTTTCCCGGTGTCGAGAAGGGGATCCGCGAGGCCGCCGCGGAAGGGGTGCTGGCCGGCTATCCCCTGATCGACTTCAAGGCGACGCTCTACGACGGCTCCTACCATACCGTCGACTCGAACGAGCTGTCGTTCAAGATCGCGGCCTCGATGGCCCTCAAGCAGGGGGTGATGGAGTGCAAGCCGGTCCTCATGGAACCGATCATGAACGTCCAGGTCCGTGTCCCCGAGCGCTACATGGGCGACGTGAACCGTGATCTGAACGGCCGGCGGGGGCGCGTCCTGGGGATGGATCCGGCCGGCGACGGGTACCAGGTGATCACCGCCCACGTGCCCCAGGCTGAGCTGTTCAACTACGCCACCGAGCTGCGCTCGCTGACCGGCGGGCGAGGCACGTTCACGGCCACCCTCGACCACTACGAGGACGTGCCGCCCCAGATCGCCGAGAAGATCATCGAGGCTCACCGCAAGGAGCACGAGGCGGCGAAGAGCTGACGGCGGGCGGACTCGCGGCCAGGCCGCGATCGATCCGCCGGCGGGCAATCTCCCGGCTTCAGTCGCTGACGGCGCGGACGGCTTCGGCCAGGTCGAGCCGGCCCTCGTACAGGGCGCGGCCGATGATCGCCCCGCTGCAGCCGAGCCGACGCACCGCCTGCAGGTCGGCCAGCGAGCCGATTCCGCCCGAGGCGATGATCGCCCCGCGGCCCAGGCCGACGAGCCGGGCCAGCAGCTCGAGGTCCGGGCCGCCGAGCAGGCCGTCGCGCTCGATCGCGGTGACCGCAAAGCGCTCGACGCCCGACTGCCCGAGCGTCTCGAGCAGCTCCTCGACCGGCCGCCCCGTGGCCCCCGCCCGCCACGCCTGACCGAGGGCCAGGCCGTCGCGAACGTCGAGCGCGACCACGATCCGATCCGGGCCGTGACGCCGGACGAGCCGTCCGGCGAGAGCCGGGTCCTCCAGCGCCGCGGTGCCGACGACGACCCGGGCGGCACCGCCGGCCAGCGCTGCGGCCACGGCCTCCGCTGTGCGCAGCCCGCCCGCGACCTGGCAGCGGGCGCGCTCC
>JAKAHU010000037.1 GCA_021825385.1 Chloroflexota bacterium
CGCGGCGTAGCCCGTCCGGCGATCGGCGGGCTGATCACCCGTGTGGCGGGCTCGAGTAGACCTCCGTGGACAGGTACTTGACGCCGGAGTCACAGAGGATGGTGGCGACCGTCGCGCCCGACCCGAGCCGGGCGGCCAAACGCAGCGCCACGACCACGTTGGCTCCGCTCGACGCTCCCGCGAACAGGCCCTCCTCGCGTGATAGCCGACGTGCCATCGCCTGCGCTTCGGCGGATCCGACGGTCGCGATCTCGGAGGCGTCGGCGGGATCCCAGAGCGGCGGGACGAAGCCGATCCCGATCCCCTCGATCCGGTGGCCTCCGGAACGCCCCTCGGAGAGGACGGGTGACTCGGTCGGTTCGACGGCGACGGTCAGGATCGCCGGGTTGCGCTGCCGCAAGGCCGCGACGGCTCCATGGAACGAATGCGCGGTCCCAACCGATTGCACAAACGCGTCCACGCGCCCGCCGGCCTGCGCCCAGATCTCGTTCCCCATCTGCTCGTAGCCCGCGACGCCATCATGGTTGTTCAGCTGGTCCACCCACCAGGCTCCTTCATCGCGGGCGATCCGGTCTGCCCGCGCGATCATCCGCCGAATGAGCTCTTCGGTGATCTGCAGCTCATCGCTGGGCTCCAAGATCAGGTCGGCTCCCAGGGCGCGCATGTGGTCGCGCTTCTCAACACTGAAGGCATCGGACGTCACGATCCGGATCGGGTAGCCGCGCGCAGCACAGACGAGCGCCAGCGAGATCCCGGTGCTGCCACCGGTGTACTCGACGACGGTTCCGCCCGGAGGCAGGCGCCCTGTCCGTTCGGCCGCGTCGACGGCGGCGAGGGCGAAGCGGTCCTTCATCGAGCCGGTCGGGTTGGTCCCCTCGACCTTGACCACGACGCGGGCGTGCCCCGCGGGGACGATGCGTCGCAGCTCGACGAGCGGCGAGTTTCCGATTGCATCGAGGACCGAGGTCGAGGTCGCGCGGACGCCGAGGGGCGCGGGCAGGACGTCGATCCCGACGTACACCGCGTCACCTTCGACGTAGGCGTCGTGGGGCGGGTCCACGGCGATCGCGTCGCCGGCTCCGTAGCGGTGCTCGGTCCCGTCGGCCATCACCACGACCATCCGGCCCGAGATCACATAGCCGAGGTGGGGGACGGGACAGAGCGCCAGGCCGAGCGCCTTGCCGACGTGGGTGGACCAGCGCCAGCCGGGCTGGAGGGTCGAACGCGTCACGCGCCCGGCCGCGAATGCGGCGGCGTCACTCCGGCCGGCCGGGTTGGTTCGGTGCTCGGCGTGCTCGCGATCGAGGGCCACGACGTGAACGGAGGCTCCAGTCATCATCCTCTCCGAGTGGGCCGGACACGTCCGAGTGGGCCGGACACGGCGGCAGTGCGCGAAACCACTCTACGCCTGGTCACGGCTGCGCCCGAAGGTCATCGTGTGCTCCGCGGATGGACGAGGCGAGCGCTATCTCGTGGCCGGTGACGCGACCTTCGTCTGGGCCTGCGGTTTCACGCAGCTCTGGGACGCCGCCGTTGCCGCCCAGTGGTCCGCGGCGCTCGGCGGTTGACGGCCGAGCAGTCCGGGGTTCCCCGTGCCGCGCGTCGCGCTCTCGCTCGCGGTCCGCCAGGACTCGCGGCGACGCAGCCGAAAGTCTCGAGCTGGCCGCAGGCGGTTCCCAGCCTGCCGCTCCGGTCATCTCGTCCGGGGCGGCCTGGGGGCCCAGGCCGGTGAACGCGGCCGGGGTCCTGCGGGGGAGCCGTATCCTGGCGCCACGACGCGGACGATCGGGATCACACGGCGTCGTCTCGTCGATCTCGGGCCCACGCAGGAGTCGCCCATGACAGGACGTCCAATGAGCCGGGGCGCAGATCCGCCCTCGGTGATCGTCGCCGGCCACATCTGCCTCGACATCATCCCGGGCCTGCCGTCGGGCCCGCACAGACGGGCGTCCCGGCCGGGCTCGCTGGACCCGCTCGGCCCCATCACCCTGTCCGTTGGCGGATGCGTGGGCAACACCGGGATCGCGCTCCATCGGCTCGGCCTGCGCTCAACGCTCGTGGCCCGCGTTGGCGACGATCGCCTGGGGAGCGTGCTGTCCGGACTCGTGCGCGAGGCGGTCCCGGGCGAGGCAGCCCGCCTGGTCGTGGCGGCCGGCGAGCCGACGTCGTACAGCCTCATCACGAACCTGCCGGGCCGGGATCGGGCGATCCAGCACTTCCCGGGCGTCAACGACACCTTCAGGTCGGACGACGTCCCGGACGAGCTGCTCAGCGGCGGCGCGGCCCTGCTCCACGTCGGCTACCCGCCGCTCATGGCGGCGATGGTGGCGAACGAGGGACGCGAGCTGCGGCGCCTCCTGGCGCGGGCCCATGACCATGGCCTGATGACCTCGCTGGACATGGCCAACGCGAACCTCGATCCCGGGCAGAGTCCCGTGCGCTGGCGGGCGCTCCTGGAGGGGGTCCTGCCCGAGGTCGACGTCTTCATGCCCAGCCTGGCCGAGGCGAGCCACCTGCTGCGCCGGCGTGTGCATCGAGACGAGCGCGGCGCCCCGACCCTGGCATCCGTCGCCCGCCTCGCCGATGAGATGATCGGCCTGGGTGTCGCGATCGCCGGCATCAAGCTGGGCGAGCACGGCCTCTATGTCCGGACGGCCTCGCCCGCTCCCCCGACAGCCGGCCCGAACGGCCTCTCGTCAGTGTGGGCGGATCGGGAGCTCTACTCCAGCGTGTTCGAGACGGCGGTCGTGGGAACCACGGGGGCCGGGGACACGACGATCGCGGGGTTCCTGTTCGGGCTGCTGATGGGGATGTCGCCGAGCGAGACGGTCACCGCGGCGTGCGCCGTCGGCGGGTCCAGCACGGAGGCGGCGGACGGCACGAGCAGCGTTCCGAGCTGGCCGGAGATCGAGCGGCGGCTGCGGCGGGGATGGCGCCGAGCGGTGGCGACGCCGGGCCCCGGATGGTCGCCGGCGCGCGAGCCCGGTCTGTGGCACGGGCCCCGCGACACGGTGGGGGCCGGCTAGCCTCCGTGCGGTGTCGCCAGGCCGGCTGGGCCAGCTGAGAGCGCGCCGTGGAGGCCCTCAGCGATCCCGGTCGGACCGGCGTGTCTCCACCATGGACATCGCCGCGGAGAGCGTCCGGTCCCCGTCGGTCCCGGCCTCCAGGCCGGCGATCACGCCGGCGACGTCCGCTGCGCTCCGGTTCTGGCTCAGCTTCCACTTCGCCTCGATCCGGTCGATCTCGACCTTGATCCCCACGATCGCGCGAAGCTGGCCCGCGATGTACGGCTCCGGCGCATCGGATACGGCCCACGGATGCGCGCGCCCGTCCTCGTGCGCCCGCGTCAGCCGCTCGACGACGTCCCGCGTCCAGTCGGCGTCGTCGTGGGCCCTGAGCGTCCCGTGGACGGCGACGAGCACGTAGTTCCACGTCGGCACGACCCGTCCGTGCTCGCGCTTCGCGGCGTACCAGGCCGGACTCACGTAGCCGTCCGGGCCGTGCAGGAGGACGAGCGCCTCCCGCCCGTCGCCGCTCCGCCACTGGGCATTCGGCCGTGCCAGATGGCCGAGCAACGAGCCGTGCGGTCCACCGGACGGGTCGTACAGGAACGGGACCATCGAGACCGTCAGGCCGTCATCGCCTGCCGTGACGAGGTCGCCGGCCCGCGTGTCGAGCAGCAGGCGGGTGACGTCGTCCGCGCTCGGGGGTCCGTTGTGGGGCGGGATGTACATGGACGACCTGGGGTCCGCTCAGTCGAGCGCTGCGCGCAGGGCGGTGTCGAGATCGGCCCACAGGTCCTCGACGTTCTCGATGCCGACCGACAGGCGACACAGGGTGGGACCAACGATCGACGCGTCGCCCGCATACCGCGCCCGGCGCTCGATCAGCGACTCGACGCCACCAAGGCTGGTGGCGTGGGTCAGCAGGCGCAGGCGCGCCAGGAACGCCTCGGTCTGCTCGACCGTGCCGGCGACCTCGAAGGAGAGCATCGACCCCGACCCGCTCGGGAGGACTCGCGAGGCGCGCTCGTGCTGGGGGTGGTCGGGCAGCCCGGGGTAGTTGACCCTCGAGACGTGCGGGTGCGCCGCCAGCCGGCGGGCGAGCACCGCCGCCGACGCCTCGGCCCGGTCGAGCCGGACCGCGAGCGTGCGCAGGCCGCGCAAGGCCAGAAACGCGTCGAGGGCACCGGGGATCGCCCCATGGTCGTGGCGATGGGTGGCGAGGAAGTCCGCGTGTGCCGAGTCCCGGCACACGGCCGCTCCGAGCAGGACGTCGGAGTGCCCGGCGATCAGCTTGGTCGCGGAGTGGAGGACGATGTCGGCCCCGAGGTCGAGCGGACGCTGGCGTAGCGGCGTGGCGAACGTCGCGTCGACCACGGTGATCGCGCCGCGCTCCCGGGCGCCGGCCGCGATGGCGGGAACATCCGCGACGACGATGAGCGGATTGGCGATCGACTCCACCCACACCATGTCGGCACCCTCGGCCGCGGCGAGCACGGCGTCGGTGTCGTCGGCCGGGACCATCCGGACGTGAAGGCGGCCGTCGGACCGCATCCGGTCGAAGATGTTCCGGACCCCGAAGTACGCCACCGACGGCAACACCACGGTGCCTCCCGGCGGCACGAGGGCAGCGATCGCGGTCGCCGCCGCGAGGCCCGAGGCGAAGGTCACGGCCCGGCCGCCATCGAGCGCAGCGAGCGCCGCCTCGAGCGCGCCCCAGGCGCTGTTGCCGTCGCGGCCGTACTCGAGGCGGGCGTCGTGGACGTAGGTCGAGCTCAGGGTGATCGGTGCGTTCATCGGGGCGCCGGGAACCCGCGAGGGCCGGCCGGCCTGCACGGCCACCGTGTCGGCCGACCACGCCTGGTCGAGGTCCAGAAGGGAGGGGTAGAGCGGATCGGTCACGGTCAGAGCTCCAATTGGTCAGGCATGGGGAGCGACCAGCACGCGGCGCACGGCCGGGGCGAGCGCGTGGAGGCGGCGCTCCAGATCATCGGTCGCAGCGGTCGCGGTGTCGAGTGCGGCGGGTCCGAGAGCATCGATGATGAACAGTGCTCGGGCGGTCGCGGGCGAGCGATGAAGCGTGCGTGTCCGGCTGGCGGCGGCGAGACGGCTGGCGTCAGAACCCGGCGCCCCGCCCAACGCACCACCGACCCGGACGTCGTCGTGGTCGCCGCGGTGCTCGTCGCCGGGTCGGAGAAGGCAGCCGCCCACCGCCTCGGCCTGTTGAGAACCTCACCGCGGGCCACCCAACTGCGTCGATGGTGGGCTCCCGAGGGGCAGCTGCCAGCTATCCTTGGGCAACGTCCGGTAGAAGACGAGCTCTTCGTCTTCGCCGCCGCGCGAGCCCTCCGTGAACAGGTAGAGCGTCACGAGGATCGCGTCCTGCCCATCGATCCGCACCTCGCTGATCGATGCATTGCTGAACGCTCGGCTGCCCGCGTGGGTCTTGAACCGGACCTCCTCCGCGACCCGGGTTTCGTCGTCGTAGAGGAACGTCCGCCACGAGCTCCAGTCGCCCGGCACGCGCTCGCCCTCGAGGAGCATCAGCTCGTACCCACGGAAGGCGATCGTGTCGCGGTCGCCGATGTGGCCCTTGATTCCGCGATCGATCAGCGCCTGGTCGCGCTCCGGCCGCGCAACTGCCTGCCACGTGGTCCAGTCTGTCCACCCCGAAGCCTGTCGGTCGCGTTCGCAGTCACCGTGGTAATGGAAGCTGAGGTCAACGCGCTCTCGACTCGCCGCGTCGATCGACGGGGTCCCCTCTCCACAGGCGGGCATCGTGACCGGCACGTCGAACCGTCGCGCGATGCTCCCCATTCGCAGGTCGTCCCATGTGTCGAAGGACGCGATGACCATGTGGATCGGGTCGGGCTCCTGCTCCCAGGCAACGACGTAGCCGCCACCAACCATCGACGCGATGGCCGGCATCGAGGCCTGCTTGGCGAGCTCGACCTCCCAGGTCCAGTCGAGGAGGTTGGTCGACGTGGCGACGTGGGTGTGAAAGGCCTGGTCGGCTTCATCCCACGCAAAGTAGACGGCGGCGAACCGGCCCGCCTCCGGCACCCAGATGACGTCCATGGGGCCGATGTGGCGCCCTTGATCGTCGGTGAGTTTGTACCGGTACGCAGTCGCCTGAGTGACGTCGGTGATGATGCCGAGGAGCTCCGTCCGCGCCGCCTCGATCGACCCCGGCGAGGCGACCGGCGCGCCGCAGGCGGCGACGACAGATACCGCTCCGAGGAGGCTCGCCATCCAACGCCGACGCATGCCGGCCATCCTACGCCGGCGCTCACGGGCTACGGCCTTCCCATCTCAGAGCCGTCGTCGATGCCCGGATCGACCGGCCGGTATGGGCGATGAACGTCGTGACGATCCGCCGGAGCGCCGCCGGGCCGACGTCTACAGCTCGGCCCGGACCGGCGCTGCGGCTCCGCCTACCTGCGCCGCAGCCAGGCCGCTGAGAATCGGACGACGCACGACGGGCTGAGCGGTCGCGAGCGGGAGATCCTCGGGCTCATCGCCCGGGGACTCACGTCGAATGCGATCGCCGCCACGCTGTTCCTGAGCCCGCACACCGTGCAGTCGCATCGCGACCAGATCATGGCCAAGCTCGATCTCCACTCGCTGGCCGCGCTCATCAAGCACGCGATCACTCGCGGCCTCATCGAGCTGTAGACGACCTTCGCGTCGCTGGCCCCCGGTTCCGCCCATCCGTGAATGGGTCGTTCTGCCCAGGCGCGTGACCGGTTTCGAGGGGATTCCCAGTGGCCCGCGCAGGCCGCACCCTTGAGCCACAAGACAGACCCCACATCGGGTCTGCCTGCCCACGACATCACTGAGGTCAAGATGAAACCCGTCGTCACCGGTCCCGTAGCCCTCGCCATGGTCGCCCTCGCCTTCGCCGCCTGCTCCGGCGGCGGCGCGGTTGTGACTGGCGCAACTCCCCCGTCCACCACCGAGACGGCGCCGAGCGCCGCTCCGACCGACGCACCCAGCACCGCTCCCGCCGAGCAGTACGTCGCCAATGCCGCCGACTTCGTCAGCGCCGCCGACTGGGACACGGCAAAGACGGTCAGGATCGAATTGTCGGAGTTCGCGTTCACGCCCAAGGAGATCACCCTCGAGGCGGGTCAGCCATACATCCTCGAAGTTGTCAACGTCGGTACGGTCAAGCATGAGTTCACGGCCGGAGCCTTCTTCCAGACCGTCGCGACGCGCAAGGCCGAGACCGCCGAGACCGAGGTGAAGGTGCCCTTCTTCACCGAGATCGAGGTCCTGGCCGGCAAGAGCGCCGACCTCTACATGATTCCGTTGATCCCGGGCACGTATGAGCTCGTGTGCGAGATCGAGGGCCACCGCGAGGCCGGCATGTTCGGCACGATCACGGTCACCGGAACGACGCCGGCTGCGCCGGCGCTCCAGCTCGCCGCCCTCTCCTCCGGGCCCTGGGCCCAGGACGGCCCAGCCCAGGTGAAGGCCGCCGATTGGGACGCCGCTGAGAAGATGACGATCGAGCTCTCCGAGTTCGCGTTCACGCCGAAGGAGTTCTCGATGAAGGCCGGCGTGCCGTACGTGGTCACGGTGGTCAACAAGGGCTCCGTGAAGCATGAGTTCACGGCCGAGGACTTCTTCGGGACGGTCGCCTTCCGCAAAGCCGAGAGCGCCTCGGCCGAGTTCAAGGCCCCCGCCCCGCGCGAGATCGAAGTCTTCCCCGGCGAGACGGTCGATCTGTACCTGGTCCCCAGCACGGCCGGCTCGTACAAGCTCGTGTGTGAGATCGAAGGCCATCTCGAGGCCGGCATGTTCGGCACGATCACGGTCGCACCAGCATCGTGATCTAACTCGATCGAACCTCGGGATGCCCGTCACCAAAGCCTGGTGGCGGGCATCTCCTATTCTCCGGGTGCGGTGCGCCCTCGGCGAGCGCTGAAGCCGCCGCGTTCGAGTGGGCCCGGCAGAAGTTGGGCGCGACCCGTCCGACAGGCGTACGGAGCCTCACGCGCACCATGGCTGCAGTTCGAGCCTGCGACGATGACGACCGCTCCGCTGCAGACCGAGCTCTGGTTCGATGACGATACGGCGCGGCGCACGGTCACTGCGATCGATGGGAGCTGGGACTCAGGCAACCTGTCGCCGCGCGGCTCGTTCGTGGCCGCCCGACACACAGGGCGTGCATCCGTGTGTGTGCCGACGTCAGCCCTGGATGACCAACAGGGTCCCGGGGCAGCCCGACCCAGGCCGTGCGCTGCCCGAAAAGGTTGAACTGGCGCGCCCGACAGGATTCGAACCTGCGACCTTCGGCTCCGGAGGCCGACGCTCTATCCGCTGAGCTACAGGCGCGCGGACCGCGCGGTGCGCCGAGCGCACCGGGGATGGCAAGTTTAGCGCGAAAGCTCCGGTACCAGATGTGCCGGTGCGCGACGTGGTTCTGCCACGTCGCGGTGACGTCGCCGACATCGAGTGGCCAGCCCTCCGCGGTGATATCCATCAGCTGAGCCACGAACCAGGTTGACCCGCGTACCCCGTGGAGCACAGGCCCTCTTCCCCAGATGACCTCCGGCTCGAGAGAGGCGCCCTCGAGCCGGAGGCGCAGCGGCCATGGATCGCCGAGACGGTCCTCGCCGAGGTTCCAGAGGGTTGTCGACAGACGGCTCTCGTAGCCCCGACGAGGAGCACCTGTCGTCCGTCGGACGCGATCACGCCGGGCCCACGGGCTCCGACCCGTCACCGTCGGCTGCCGCCGTCGGAGTCGATCCGAAAGAGGTCAAAGTCCGTGCCTCAGCTCACCCACGCGTGGGCCGAGGCGACGTTGAGGGCATAGCAGTCGGCGATCGAGTCACTGCCGTCGCGCGGCTCGAATCCCCACTCAATCTCGCCAGTCGCAAGATCGAAGGGCAGCCGGCCGGGACTGTCCGGTTGGCTCGGGCGACTCTGGGCTGCCCCAGCCGAGGTTGCAGAAGACGCCCTCATCGAAGTACCCGACCCACGGCCGGCCGAGCCGGTCGACCAGCATGTGCTCAATCCCGTCCCTGAACATGATCGAGCGCCGGACCTTGCCGTCCGGTCGATCACATGGCCATCTGGCGGCTCTCCCACAGCCACGCGAGAGAGCGACGAGCAAGCCGCCGTCGGCCAGCGGCCGGACGACCGGGAAGGTGAGCGTGAGCGGCTCGATTGGCAATGTGACGACCGACTTGCTGGGCCGGTCAGCGATCAGCGCCGACGTGACCTCGACCCCCGGATCGTGCTCGCCTCCCGCGATGAACGGTTGGCTCGGATCGCGTGGCGTCCCCGCCGTAACCGATCCGAGTAGCGCGACGAGGCGGTCTCCCTCGCCGACGCCCGTTGCGACGACCCGATGATCACCGACCAACGAGGCGAGGTCGATCACTGGGCGGCGGACGAGTTCGAATGAGGTCACGACTACCCGAGGTCCTCCCCTTCCATCGCCGCCTTCAGGAGCCCCGCGAACTGGGGCGCGGTGCGCTCGAGGCTGTCCAGCACCTGGGCCGTGGTGAGCGGTGGCCGGCTCGTTGCTGAAGCCATCCGCTCGATCTCCTCCGTGACAGCATCCTGATCCAGCCACCACTGGTGGATGAGGAACTCGTCCACAGTGTGGACGAGCAGCCCTGACTCGGCCAAGCGGTCTGCGGCGAAGTGTCGGACGTTGTCGGTCACGATGACGTCGGCTCGTGCGGCGAAGGCCGCAGCGACGACATGGCGGTCCGCGGCGTCAACTTCGTCCGAGACGGCCGACATGAACCGTTCCGGCCGCTCCGTCATGGCTTCGGCGAATGCCGCCTCCATGCGCTTGCGGCGCCGTCGGAACTGCTCGGCATGCTCCGGCTCCCGTTCGATCAGGCTCTCAACCAGCTCATCGAGGATCTCGGCACTCCACGCGGGGCGGTAGAGGTTGCGCTCGGCGAGCCGCAACAGGATGTCGCAGACGACCCACGGGTGGAGGACGCTCGCGTCGAGCAGCGCGACGTAGGCCACGAGCCGCTACTCGTCGTAGATACCGAGCTCCTGCGCCTCCGCGGCCAGATCAGCCAGCATCGCCCCTCGCTCCTCGCTGCGGCGTCGTCGGTAGGCGAGCACATCGTCGAGTCGGATCCGTCGATGCGTGCCAACCCGGCGGTACGGGATCTGACCGGCCTCGAGAAGGCGGATGAGGAATGGCCGCGACACGTTGACGAGGTCGGCCGCCTGCTGGGTCGTCAGCTCCAGGCCGACAGGCAGGATCGAGACGCCTCGACCACGCCGAAGCTCGTGGGCGGCACGAACGAGAACCGCGTACAGCGACTCGGGCAGCTCCGTCCGCGTTCCGTCGGGACCAACGATCTCCGCTCGCTGGTCAGCAGCCGGACGCAACGCGCGCTCGATCGCATCGAGCGCGCCGCGCTCGGCCTCGTCCGCGACGATCGGTTCGCGTTCTGCGACTGCTGTTGCCATTGCTGCACCTCCTGCCGGCATGCTAGGCTGCAATCGAAATAAACGCAACCACCAGATCGCCCTATGCAGCATCACTGAGGGCACCGCCCGCCGTCGCCCTGACGACACCGGCAAGCCCAGAGGGAAAGCAAGCTACGTGACCGAGAAGCCCGGATTCGAGGAAATCCCGCTCGATCTCTCGACCACCCCGACGGTCGAGGACGGTCTGGCGATCGCGGCGGTGCGGTATCGCCGGTTCATTGACGTCGCCAAGTCGGCCTTCGGCGATGGACCGGACCGACTACTCTTCCGCGAGCACCTCTCGTTGATGTCGTTTGTCAACCGAGCCTCGTCGCTCCACATGGGTGTCCTCTGCGCGGTGCGCGAGTCGAACCCGCACTCCGCGTTCACCCTCCTTCGTGCATATCTCGAACTCGTGGTCACCGTTCTGTATGCTGACAGGCATCCCGAGTACATCGAGGCGCTCGAGAGGCCGATGGCCGAGCTGCCACGCCGCACGCGGAAGCGGTTCGCCGAGCTGTTCGAGTTCGCGGCACGCGAGTTGCGCGGCATTCGAGCCGTCTACGCCAGCCTGAACGAGATGGCTCACTTCGGATCGACCGCGCTGTGGTACCCGTTCAGCATTGAGGATGACGGCGACACTGCGCGCCTGTCGTTCTACACCGGGCCGCGGTGGCGGAAAGAGGAGGACGCTCGAATCGCGCTCGCCATGCTCCGCGAGTCGGATGAGGCGATGCTCGAGGTGCTCCAGCGGTACGCGGCGCACCACGTTCAGCCGCTCGTTGAACGCTATCTGGAACGAGATCGGATCCGGCGGTCGTTCGCGGTAGCAGGCGCAGGGGCGAGCGATGACGAGCGCGCCGTTGGAACTCTCTCGCCCGAGCTGGGATCAGCCGCCGTGGAAGCTGGACTCCTCGCCTGGTGTGAGGAGCACGACGCCTTCGAGCTCGCCGAGGGCGTTACCGCCGACCAGATCGAGGCCTGGGCCGCAGGTCGACCGGAACGCAGAGCGTAAGACTCCGCCCGTTTCGCTCGGGGTCCCACTCGGGTGGCCACTACGCTCAGGCGGTCAGGCTCCGGAGGCCGACGCTCTATCCACTGAGCTACAGGCGCGCGGATCAGGCGGTGCGCCGAGCGCACCGGGGATGGCAAGTCTAGCGCGAAAAAGATCGGAGCGGTTCCCGAGGGAACCGCTCCGGTGCTGTCCCGGTGAAGGTGCAATCCGTCGAAACGAATGCCTTCTGCCGCGCCACAAGGGCATCTATCACGTCGGCTGCACCGACTACCCTGACCCGACCTACCCATGACCTTGTTGCTGGGGCAGCTGGCTGCGCTAGCAGCAACTGCTACTTTACCCGGTCGCACGCCCCTTGCCAAGGGTTTTTGCGGGGTTCTCGGTAAAAATCCCTTAACCTTCTGGCCCTCGCGTCCGGCTACGCCCTCGCCTCCGGCTCGTCGAGATGGATCGTCACGCTCGTCATCGCCACCGGCTCGAGCGGCCGATCGCCGGGTCCCGTCCGCCCGGCCGCGATCTCGTCCACGACGTCCATCCCGTCCGTCACCTGGCCGAAGATCGTGTACTGCTTCGGTAGGCGGCCGGCGAGGTCCTCGAGGCAGATGAAGAACTGGCTGCCGTTCGTGTTCCGACCGGCGTTGGCCATCGCCAGCGTGCCCCGGTAGTAGTCGCCGCTGAACGGCTCGTCATCGAACCGGTAGCCCGGCCCGCCGGTCCCCACCCGGGCTGGGTCGACGTTCGGTTTCCGTCCGAACTGGCCGTCACCGCCCTGGATCACGAAGCCGGGCACGATCCGGTGGAAGATGACGCCGTCGAAGAAGCCTTCGCCGGCGAGCTTGATGAAGTTGGCCGTCGCCTGCGGGGCGCCTTCGGGGAAGAGCTCGACCTGGATGTCACCCTTCTCGGTGGCGATCGTGGCGCTGGTCATGGCGAATCCTCCGTGTGGTGGCTGGCTGGTTGATGGCCGGCTGGTTGATGGCTGGCTGCCGGCCGATGGCTCAGGGGTTGCTGACGCTGACCCGGATCATGGCCACCGGGTCGAGGGCCTTGTTGTCCGGCGGACCGCTGTTCGGCATCGCCGCGATCGCGTCGACGACGTCCATCCCGGAGGTCACCGTGCCGATGATCTGGTACGTGTTGTAGGACGCCAGCGCCTGGCGGGCGGCGTCGTCGAGGACGATGAAGAACTGCGAGCCGACCGAGTCGGGGGCGCTCGTGCGGGCCATGGCGACCGTCCCCCGGCCGTACGTCGCCGTCACGGGCTCGTCCTTGATCGAGTAACCGGGGCCGCCGGTGCCGTCCCCCCGCGGGTCGCCACCCTGGATCACGAAGCCGGGCACGATCCGGTGGAAGACGACCCCGTCGTAGAAACCGCACGAGGCGAGGGCGACGAAGTTGCCGGCCGCGATCGGGGAGAGGTTGGCCTCGACCTTGATCACAAACGTGCCCTTGGCGGTCTCGATCGTCACCGTTCGCGTCTCGCCGGCCGGCAGGGCCGGCGGCTGGCTGGTCGGACAGGCGGTCGAGGCTGGGCTGCCCGCTGCCGTCGGGCCGATCGCCGCCGACGGGACCGGGCTGGCCGGGCTGCCGCTGCAGGCGGCCACGGCGAGCGCACCACCGAGGACGGCGAGGAGCGGACGGCGGATCGAGATCAGGCGGGCGAAACGGGCGTGGATCATGCGGCGGCCTCCAGAGCGGCGGGGTAGTCGATGGCACCGGAGAGGAGCGGTTCACCGAGGACGAGACCCTGGACGCCGGCATCGCGCAGGCGGCGGATGCCGTCGAGGTCGGTGACGCCCCCGGCGACGAGGATGTCGGCGTCGAGCGAACGGACGAGCGAGCCGAGGAGCGCGGTGTCCGGGCGCGCTCCGCCATGGGTCAGGACGAATCGCCGGACACCGAGCTCGACCAGCTCGGCCACCAGTCCCTCGAGGGCCGGAACGGCGGGCCGGCGCCAGGGAAAGGCGGCCAGTCGTTCCGGTCTCGGGTCGAGTCCGATCGCCAGCCAGTCCCCGGCCACGGCCAGGCAGTCGCGAAGCAGGGCATGGTCTTCGACGACGCTCATGGCCAGGACGACGCGGGTCGCCCCGGCGGCAAAGGCGAGCCGGATGCTGTCGGGTCCTTCGAGCCCGCCGGCCACCTGGAGCGGGACGGCGACGGTCGAGGCGACCCGGCCAAGCACCTCGAGGTTGACCGGCACACCGGCACGGGCGCCGTCGAAGTCGACCAGGTGGATCACCGGCGCCCCGAGCTCGACGAAGCGCCGGGCGATCCGCTCGGGCCGGTCGGTTGGTGACCCGCTGCCGGCCGCGACCCCCGGCCAGAAGACGAGGCGTGACCGACCCCCAGTCAGGTCGATCGAGGGGATGACCTGCACGCTGCTCAGGCCGGGCGTCCGTTCGCCAGGTGTTCGGCGGCCGGGCGCTCGTTTGCCCGCAGCAACCGGCGCTGGAAGCTGATCGGCAGGCTCCCGTTGGCCAGGAGCGCATCGTGGAACCGGTGCAGGCTGAAGGCGGCCCCCAGGCGGCGCTGCTCGTCGGCCCGCAGCTGGAGCAGGAGCACCTTGCCCAGCAGGTAGCTCAGCTGGTAGGTGGGGGTGTAGGTGTAGCGATGGACCTCGGCCCGGGCGTTCGCGGTCTCGAACCCGGTCTGCTCGACCAGGAAGCGGACCGCCTCGTCGACCGACAGCTCGCCGCGGTGCATCCGAACGTCGAGGATGATCCGGCAGGCGCGCCAGATCGCGTCGGTGTACATGTTCAGCCGGAAGTTCGGGGCGTCGTCGAAGCCCTGCTCGCGCATCAGCTGCTCGCTGTACATCCCCCAGCCCTCGACGAACTCGGGCGCGTCGGTCAGGAACCGGGTGAGCGACGGGTGCCGGTTGGCCACCGAGAGCTGGAGGTGGTGGCCCGGGTAGGCCTCGTGGATGCTGGTGTTGCTGATCGAGCTCCAGTTGTGCTCGCGCATCGCGTTCGGGTCGTTACCCACCGACGGGGTGACGACGTAGATCCCGGTCGGGTCGCGGTCGAACTTCGGTGGCTCGAAGTAGGCCGCGAAGGGGATGACATGGCGCTGGTAGGCCGGCGTCTCGATCACGATCAGCCGCTCGTCCGGCGGCACGGTCACGATCTCGTGGTCGATCAGGTGCTGGCGGGCCCGGCGCATCGCGTCGCGGTAGCCCTCGAGCGCCTCGGCGAACGTCGCCGGGTGGTCGCGCTTGATCCGGTCGACGACGGTCGCCTCGTCGACGGTCGGGTCGATCTCCCGTGCGGTGGCGACGCGCGCCGCCTTGTTCGCCGCCAGCTGCTCCTCGCCGATGGCCAGGATCGTGCTGGTGTCGAGGCCGTCGAAGGCGCGCCGGCCGACGAGCTCGTCGAGCAGCTCCGGGCCGAGCGCCCACTCGTCGACGGCATCGTCGAGCGTCGCGCGCAGCCAGCCCGCGTACGCCTCGACCGCGGCCGAGGCGCCGGCCGCGGCACGCTCGAGCCGGCGCTGGTCCGCCTCGCCGACGACACCCCGGCCGGCGGCCACGATCTCGTCGAAGAAGGCCGGCAGCTCGCGCGCCGACTCGAGCTCGAGCGTCTGCCACAGTCGGACCTGGGGCCGGGTGGCCCTGGTCCGGTGCTGGTCGAGGAACGCCGGCACGGCCTCCAGGCGGGAGGCGAGGGCAGCGAGCCGCTCGGCGAGCGGGGCAAAGTCGCGGGCGAGGACGGCGAAGAGCGCGTCGCCGAGGGTGTCGAGGGCGGTCGAGCGGCGCTCCCAGACGCGGTGGACCTCGAGGTCGAACAGCGATCGGCGGAGGTTGTGCAGCTCGAGCTCGCGCTCGAGGCGGACCTCGGCCGAGAGCGCCGCCGGGTCGAGCGCCTCGATCGCGGCCAGGTGGGCACGCTCGTCGGCGATCTCCTGCTCGACCGCGTCCCGGCTGCCGTCGGGCAGCCGGTGGTCCTCGGTGTGGATGCCGGCGAACGTCGCGCTGTCGGGGTGGTCGCGGAAGATCCGCCGGAGCCGCGCCTCGACGAGGTCGTAGAAGCGGTCGTCGAGCGGGCCGGCGTCGGGCGCGCGCCCGGGGCGCGTCAGGGGGATCAGGGCGAGGTCGGTCTCGCTCACCTCAGCGGGCCGCGGCGCTGGCGGCGGTGACCGCGGCGCTGGCGGCGGTGGCCGCGGTCGTGGGGAGGCGGGCCGTCTCGGCCAGCGCCTCACGGGTCGCGCTGATCGTGGCCTCCACGTCGGCCGGGCTGATGCCGTAGTGGGTGACCGCGCGCACCTGCCCGTGCGGGTAGGCGACCATCAGCACGCCCCGGGCGGCGAGCGCCTCGAGGAAGGCGGCCCGATCGCGCTCGACGCGGAAGACGACGAAGTTCGTCCGGACGCGGTTCGGGTCGAGCGGACCCGGCTCGGGCTGGGCGATGTCGCCGGCCGAGACGATCCCCGGCAGCTCGGCCAGCCCCTCGGCCAGCCGGCGGGCGTTGGCGTGGTCCTCGGCCAGGCGCTCGATCATCCCGGCCGGGCCGTCGCGCAGGGCGACCAGGCCGGCGGCGGCGAGGATCCCCGCCTGGCGCATCCCTCCCCCGAGGAGCTTGCGCGCCCGGCGGGCCCGCCAGATGAAGTCGCGCGAGCCGACGACGACCGAGCCGACCGGGCAGGCGAGCCCCTTCGAGAGGCAGAACGTGACCGAGTCGGCCGGCGCGGCGAGGGCGGCCGGGCGGACGCCGAGAGCGACGACCGCGTCGAAGAAGCGCGCCCCGTCGACATGGAGCGGGACCCCGTGCTGGTGGGCGACCGCCGCCAGCCGGGCGGTGAACTCGACGCTGACCGGCTGGCCCATCGAGTGGGCGTGCGCGTTCTCCATCGCCACCAGGCCCGTGATCGGCTCGTGCGGGTCGGTGGGGTCGCGGAAGGCGTCGGCGACCTCCGCGAGGTCGACCGTGCCGTCGGGCCGCTCCGCCAGCGACCGGACGCTCGCCCCGACGACGACCGCGTGCCCGGCCGCCTCGTCGATCACGAGATGGTTCTGGCGGCCGGCGATGATCTCCTGGCCGCGGGCCAGGTGGGCCATCTGGGAGACGAGGTTGCCCATCGTCCCCGAGGCGACGAAGAGGGCGGCCTCCTTGCCGAGCAGCTCGGCGGCGCGCTCCTCGAGGGCGTTGACGGTCGGGTCGTCGCCGAAGACGTCGTCGCCCACCTCGGCCTCGGCCATCGCCCGGCGCATCGCCGGGCTGGGCTTGGTGACGGTGTCGGAGCGGAGGTCGATGATCGGCATGGGCCAAGTATACGGAAGCCCGCCCGATCGACCGGAGGCGCGGCCGGCCGGCGATTGGGCACCGGTCGCCGAGGGCCACGAGCGCCAAGGACACAATGCCGCCAGCATCACGGATCACCGACCTGTTCCCCCATGACGCCGCACCCGCCGCGAGCCAGCCGAGGAGCACGAGCGTGGCGAGATCGAGGACGACGGCTGCCACAACCTCGCCCGCCGGACGGCGCGCCTCGGACTCGGGGCCGGGATCGTGACCGGCAAGACCCTGCGCCGACGGTTGTTCGGCCCGGTCGGGCGGCTGCCCGCTCGGCCCGGCGCTGGAAGCTCCATCTGTCCGAGCGCTGGCCTTGAGCCGCCGAGTTCAGCGCCGCCCTGGCGCGGCTCCCGGAGATCCCGCCACTCGTCTGATCGGCGGCTCAAGGCCACACGCCGCTCCTGGGGCTGGTGGGAGCCTGCGCCGCAACCGGCCGCAGCGTCCCCAGCGCAGCTCGCGGGACCCGATCACCCGCCTTCCAGGTGTCGTTCGCCCTGGTCAGGACCCGTCAGGTGTCTTGATCACGGCCGATCCTCTCGCTGCGAGCATCGTCAAGGCGTCAGCGGCCACGCTTCGGTGGATCCGGGCTGAATCGTTCGGAGCGCGCCGATGATCACCGCGTCACCTATCGTGCATACTGGAGCCGTGCGTCCCGACCCTCGGATGATCGCGCCGCCGGCGGCGATCAGCCGCTCCGAGACGGGGATCAGGCTGGCTGATCTGGTCGCCGCCTTCTCGCTGGCAACCGACCTTGGCCTCGGCCAGCCGATGGAGCATGCGCTCCGATCCTGGCTCATCGCCTCGAGGTTGGGGGCGCGGATGGGCCTCGAAGCCGAGGCTCGGCAGGACCTCTTCTACGTCGTCACGCTCGCCTGGGTGGGCTGCGTCGCTGACACGCCGGACGTGGCGCGCTGGTTCGGGGACGACATCGCCTACCGGCGCGACAGCTTCGGTGTCGACCGGGCCGGCCTGCCGATGATGACCTACTCGCTGCGCAAGGTCGGCGTGGGCGGCCCGCTTGTCCATCGTCTTCGCCTGGGAGCCACGCTGGTTGCGACGGGGGGCGCGGCGATTGCGCGGGGCTTCATGTCGCATTGCACCTCGACCGCGCAGATGGCCCTGCGCATGGGGCTTGGTGATGCGGTCGCCGATCAGCTCAAGCAGGTGTTCACCCGTTGGGACGGCAAGGGCGTGCCGGCAGGCGTCGCCGGTGAACAGATCGCACCGACCGTCCAACTCTTCCACGTCGCCGACAGCGTCGAGGTGGTCCATCGGACGCAGGGCCTGGATGCAGCGCTCCACCTGGCTCAGGCCTGGCGTGGCACGCAGTTCGCCCCCGATGTGGTGGATGCTTTCTGCGGGACAGCCGACGAGCTGCTCAGCGGGCTCGATGACATCGCGGACTGGGATACCGCGATCGTCCACGAGCCGGGGTTGCAGGCACCGCTAACGGAAGCCGAGCTCGACTCGGCCCTCGAGGCGATGGCCGACTTCACGGACCTGCGCTCGCCGCCCCGGGCTGGTCATTCGCGCGCGGTCGCCGGCCTGTCCGCGCGAGCGGCCGAGCTGTCCGGTCTGCCGCCAGACGACGTGACGACCCTCCGGCGGGCCGCCCTGGTCCACGACCTCGGGATGAACGGCCTTCCGGCCACGATCCTGGAGAAGCCCGGCCCACTCACCCCGAACGAGGTGGAGCGGATGCGCATGCACGCCTACTACACCGATCGGATGCTGAGCCGGCCGCCGGCGCTCGGCCGGATCGGCGCGATCGCCGCGCTCGCGACCGAGCGGCTCGACGGTTCCGGGTACCACCGCGGCCTGTCGGGCGCGTCGATCCCCGCCATCGGACGGATCCTCGCGGCCGCCGACGTTTTCCAGGCGATGCGGGAACCCCGCTCGTATCGGGAGGCCCTCTCGGGCAGGGCAGCCGGTGACCAGCTCCGCGCCGAGGTCCGCGCCGGACGACTCGATGCCGACGCCGTCGACGCCGTCCGGGCAGGGGCCGGGCAGCGCCGTGCCAAGCGCCTGAGCGGCCCAGCTGGCCTAACCACGCGCGAGGTCGAGGTGCTCGTCCTGGTCGCCCGCGGCGCCTCGAACAAGCACGTCGCCCGGGTGCTCGGGATCACCCCGAAGACAGCCGGCACCCACATCGAACGGATCTACTCGAAGATCGGCGCCTCGACCCGTCCCATGGCCACGCTGTTCGCGATGCAGCAGGGCCTGCTCGACTCCCTCGAACCGCTCGATCCGTAGGGTAATCACCGGACGACATCGGGGGTCGCGATCGGTAGGGTTCCTCCTGTCCACCCACGCAGG
>JAKAHU010000286.1 GCA_021825385.1 Chloroflexota bacterium
GTAGGATCACCTTGGGGGTACGGGTCGGCGGGACGGTCGCGCGGAATCGGGTCCGCAGCGCAGGCCGAGGTGGGAACGGACTCAGCATAGACGTGCCGGTGGCGGACGTCAACGCAGTGTGGCGGGACTGTGACGAACGGCCGCCGGTAGCGAACGATCAGGCGGCCTCGAGCTCGCCCGGCGCGACCGCCAGGGCTCGCGCCGTCCGACTCGCGCCGGCGCTCGCGATCACCACGACACCGATCGCGACGACCTCGCCCAGGTCGAGCGCCTGGGCCAGGAAGACCGCGCCGAGGACCGCGGCCACCGCCGGCTCGAGGCTCATCAGCACCCCGTAGGTCGCGTTCGGCAGGCGGCGCAGGGCGGCCAGCTCGAGGGACCAGGGGATCGCACTGGCGAGGGCGGCGACGGCCAGCCCGGCGAGGATCAGGCCGGGCGAGGCGGCGATCTCGGCCAGACCACCCCCGACCAGGGAGACGGGCAGCACGACCAGGGCGGCCACCGTCACCGCCACCGCCAGTCCCCGACCGTCGGGCCAACCCCGGGCGACCCGCCCTCCGAGGACGACGAAGAGCGCCCAGCCGGCCCCGGCGGCGAGCGCGGCCGTGATGCCGAGCAGGTCATCCGCGTCGAGCCCTCCGCCGGTGAGGATCCAGATCCCGACCGCGGCCAGAACCACCCAGATCAGGTCGCGCGGCCGCCGAGAGCCGAACACTCCGACCGCCAGCGGCCCCCAGAACTCGATCGCCACGACGACCCCGAGCGGAATCCGCGCGATCGCGATATAGAAGAGCGAGTTCATCGCCGCGATGTCGATCCCGAGCGCGATCGTCGCGATCACGGCGGCGCGACCGGACGGCCGGACGCGAGGGCGGCGGAGGGTGAGCAGGAGGAGTGCCCCGAAGACGATCCGGAGCGTGACCAGGGCCAGCGCCCCGTGATCACGGAGCAGGGCCGCGGCGAGCCCCGAGCCGGCCTGGACGGAGATCACCGCCGCGACGATCAGGGCCTCGGGCGGAAATTCGGGGACGGACCGGCCGGGGCGTCGACCGGCCAGGTCAGCTCCCGCGCCTGGCGGCCAGCTCGCCCTGAACCTTCTCCCAGTCGGCCTTGAACTGGGCGATCCCCCGGTCGGTCAGCGGGTGGTGGACCATCTGCTGGAGCACCTTGAACGGGATCGTCGCAATGTGCGCCCCGGCCAGGGCGGCCTGAGTCACGTGCTGGGGGTGGCGGATCGAGGCGGCCAGGACCTGGGCCTCGATGTCGTGGATGGCGAACATCTCGGCCAGTTCGCGGATCACGATCATCCCGTCCTGGTTGATGTCGTCGAGCCGGCCCACGAACGGGCTGATCAGGCTCGCCCCGGCCTTGGCCGCCAGGAGGCCCTGGTTGGCGCTGAAGACGAGCGTGCAGTTGGTCCGGATCCCCTCGTCGGCCAGCCGGCTGATCGCCTCCAGGCCGGTCTCGCTCATCGGCACCTTGACCACGATGTTCGGGGCGAGGGTGGCGAAGTGCCGGCCCTCGCGCAGCATCCCCTCGAGGTCGTCGGCGATCACCTCGGCCGAGACCGGGCCCGAGGTGATCCCGCAGATCTCCCGGAGGACGTCGTCGTACGGTGCCCCACCGACCTTGGCGTAGAGGGTTGGGTTCGTCGTGACCCCATCGAGGACGCCCCAGCGGGCGGCAACCCGGATCTCGTTGATGTCCGCGGTGTCGAGGAAGATCTTCATGCCGATGTCGCTCCTGTCCGGCGGGGCGCCATCCAAAGGGCCGCGTCACGGGACGGCCCGGTCGACTCCACGCGCGCCGCTCGATTGTAGCGGCCGCCCGGCGATTCGCGGTCCGCCGTGAGCCGAGCCGTCGGTCAGGCTTCGACGACGGCCTCTCCGGCGGCCCGTTCACCCGCGGCCGGGACGGTCCGATGACCGTCGCGCAGCGCGACCGCGGCTGCTACGAACCCGTCGAACAGCGGGTGCGGCCGCTCCGGACGACTCTTGAACTCCGGGTGGAACTGGCTGGCCACGAACCAGGGGTGGTCGCGCAGCTCGATGACCTCGACCAGGCGGCCGTCGGGCGACTGGCCGGACATCAGCATCCCGGCCCCCTCGAGCACGGCTCGATAACGGTTGTTCACCTCGAACCGGTGCCGGTGACGCTCGTAGATCACCTCGGAGCCATAGGCCGCGGCGGCCTTTGAGCCGGGCGCCAGGCGCGCCGGATAGAGCCCCAGGCGCATCGTGCCGCCCTTCTCCTCCATCTCGCGCTGGTCGGGCATGAAGTCGATCACGGGATGCTCGGTGAACATGTCGAACTCGGTCGAGTTCGCGTCCGGTGTCCCGAGCACCTCGCGCGCGAACTCGATCACCGCGCACTGGAGCCCGAGGCAGAGCCCGAGGTACGGGATCCCCTCCCGGCGGGCGAAACGGGCCGCCAGGATCTTGCCCTCGATCCCGCGGTGGCCAAACCCGCCCGGCACGAGGATGCCGGCCGCCCCGGCCAGACGCTCCCCGACGTTCTCGGGCCTGAGCGACTCGGAGTCGATCCAGCGGATCGAGACGTCGACCCCGTTCGCCCAGCCGGCGTGCTTGAGCGCCTCGGTCACCGAGAGGTACGCATCGGGCAACTCGATGTACTTGCCCACGAGGGCGATCTCGAGACTCGGCTTGGGACGCTTGATCCGCTCGACCAGGGCCTGCCAGGAGGCGAGCTCCGGCTCGCCGGCAACGCCGTCGAGACCGAGCTCTCGGACGACCAGCCGGCCGAGCCCGGCCGCCTCGAACAGGAGCGGGACCTCGTAGATCGTCTCCGCGGTCTCGGCCGGGACGACCGCCTCGGGGGCGACATCGGTGAACAGGGCGATCTTGTCGCGGATCTCGTCACTGACCGGGTGGTCCGAGCGCAGGACGATCACGTCAGGCTGGATACCAATCCCGCGCAACTCCTTGACCGAGTGCTGGGTCGGCTTCGTCTTCAGCTCGCCGGTCGCGGCCAGCTCGGGGAGCAGCGTGACGTGGACGTAGAGGACGTTCGTCCGCCCGACGTCCTTGCGCATCTGGCGGATCGCCTCGAGGAAGGGCAGCGATTCGATGTCCCCGACGGTGCCCCCGACCTCGACGATCACGATCTCCGGGTCCCCGACCCGCGCGACGCGGGTGATCCGTTCCTTGATCTCGTTCGTGATGTGGGGGATCACCTGGACCGTGCCCCCGAGGTAGTCGCCCCGGCGCTCCTTGGCGATCACCGCCTGGTAGATCCGGCCGGTCGTGACGTTGCTCAGCTGGGTCAGGTTCTCGTCGATGAACCGCTCGTAGTGGCCGAGGTCGAGATCCGTCTCGGCCCCGTCGTCGGTGACGAACACCTCGCCGTGCTGGTACGGCGACATCGTCCCGGGATCGACGTTGATGTACGGGTCGAGCTTGAGGATCGAGACGGAGAGCCCCCGGGCCTTGAGGATCCGGCCGACGCTGGCGGCGGTGATGCCCTTGCCAAGCGAGGAGGTGACACCTCCGGTCACAAAGACATACTTCGCCATGGGTTCGGGTCCTCCGGGGGTTTTTCCTATGGTAGCGACCTGCCCCTTCCGGTGCAAACGCGAACCCCGCCCCACGGAGGCGCGCCGGCCGGGGTAGGATCGGCGGCGGAGGTCATCGCCGGAGGTCTCACCGTTGCTCTACCGCGCCGATCCCTGGCTCCACGTCATCACCGGCTGCATGTCGTCGGGCAAGACCGACGAGCTCCTGCGCCTGCTCCGGCGGGCCGAGTTCGCCCGCCGGCGCTCGATCCTGGTCCGACCCGACATCGACGACCGGACCCCGGCCGAGTACGCCGAGAGCCGGAGCAAGGCCCGTTATCCGTCGGTCGTCGTCTCCCGGACCGAGCCGGCCCAGATCCTCTCACTCGCCCGGGAGCGGGACGCCGACCTGGTCGGAATCGAGGAGGCCGAGTTCTTCGACAACCGGATCGTCGAGGTCGTCCAAACCCTCCGCGACTCCGGCCGCCACGTCATCGCCAGCGGGCTGAACCTCGACTTCGCGGCCCGGCCGTTCGGGCCGATGCCGACCCTCCTGGCCCTGGCCGACGAGATCACGATGCTAACCGCGATCTGCGTCGTGTGCG
>JAKAHU010000287.1 GCA_021825385.1 Chloroflexota bacterium
GCAGCAGCCGATGCCATCGTTCGAGGAGGGCGGCCGCACGCTGGCCGCGCGGCCGCACTGGCCGCAGCTCGGCCACCGGTCGGCCATCTCGCGTGACGGTCACGGGCAGGCCGGCCTCCACGCGATCGACCACCTCACCACCGTGATTGCGCAGGTCCCTGATCGTCACGGTATCCATGCCACCGATGGTATCACCCGTGAGACATCCGTCAACCGCGACAGGGCACCGTCGTGTGGCTCGGAAGGCACGGACGCTCCGGCCCCACGAGGCACGGGGACTGGAGGCGTGGTGTCCAGGTTGGTCGGGACGAGATGACTTGCGCCTGCCATGACGACCTCAGCGTCGAGGTGATCCGGCTGGCAGGGGGCGCGAAGGGAGAGAGGGAGCCCCCTGGCTGGTGAGCGTTGCCGGGCCCGGTCAAGCGTCCTCCCCCGTCGATGCCCACGACCACCTACCGAGTCGGGCCGCCGAAATCGTGCTGCATGGCACCTGCTTCGAACTCGAGACGACGATCGAACAGGTCTCGCAGCGAGACAAGCCGCACGCCGGGCTCCGCTCGAACGTTGCGATCAAACCCGGATCGGCTGAAGAGGAAGAGGTCGGGCTGCTGGCCGGGAGCAGCGATCGCGACGGACCGGCGCAGGGCGTCAAGGTCGCCTGGCTTCACGTACTCGTTCGTCCATTTCACCGACCCGGCCAGCACGAGCCTCCGGCCCTGGAAGCCTGCCACGTCGATGTCGCCGCCAGCGAACCACCAGAAGGCGACCGATGACAGCGGCGGCGACTTGCCGGCCGCGCTGAGCCGCGCCACGTACTGCCGGGCGACCTCCTCGAACGTGCGGCTGACGAACGCGTCAAAGGGCTCGCCCATCACCTCGTCGATGATCCGTGACCCGGCTCCGAGCTGAATCGCGCTGCGGCACGGATCGATGAAGCGGTAATAGAAGCGCAGGTATCCGTCGGCCAGCACCCATTGACTGGTGCGCGGCCTCGGCCTGGTCTCCTCGGCAGGCGGGACGCGTCGATCGACAAGGCCCAGCTCGAGGAGGCGGTCAAGGTACGGATTCACGCGGTTGGCGGCGGCCAGGCCAGCCCTGTCCGCCACCTCGCCTGGGGTGGTCGCGCCCTGGGCGATGGCGCGGATGATCGACTCGTAGGTGCGTGGCTCGCTGAACTCCGAACGCAGGAGGTCTGGTGCCTCGCGAAACAGCCGCCCGTCGGCCGAGAAGGCGAGCCGGACCAGCTCGTCGCGCAGGCTCCGTTGGTCGTCGAACTCCTCGAGGTAATCGGGAATGCCACCGGCGATGGCGTACAGGCGGATCCGATCCTCGGCGGACCAGCCCCGCGCGAACTGGGCGGCGTGGAAGTAGTCGAATGGCTGCAGGTGGATCCGACGCGTGGGGCGGCCGTACAGCGCGCCCTCAGCCGACACCAGCCGCTGCATCATGGCCTGCTGGGATCCTGCGAGGATCAGCATGACATCGGCCCGCGAGCCATCGGCGTCCCACCAGCGCTGGATCAGGGACGGCAAGGCCGGGTTGGCTGCGACCAGGTACGGGAACTCGTCGAGCACAACGCCGACGCGCCGTCGCTGCCCAGCATCGCTGATGGTGGCCAGCAGCTCGTCCCAATCCCGGAAGGCGAGCCGCGGCGGCCGACTGCGGCGGAAGCCGGCCGACAGCGCGCCAAGGGCACGACCCAGATCCGCCAGTTGGTCACGCTCCAGCTGCTGCGCCGCGACGTAGTAGGCGATGGGCTTGCCGTGCGCGAAGCGCACGAGGAGCTCACTCTTGCCGACCCGTCGGCGGCCGTGGACGACGACAAGTTCCGGCTTCCCGGACCTCCAGGCCGAATCCAGCGTGTGCTGTTGCGAGAGGCGGTCGATGAACCGGCGCACGTCGACGCTCGCTTAGTCTAAGCCGTCTTAGGCGAACGGAGATTAGACTACGATCCACCACACGTCAAGCGACCAGTGCGGTTACGGACCGGCCAGCCCCTGCGCCGGCCGGCCCGACGATCGGCGGCTCCATCTCAACCGCCGCCGGTAGGGCACGCAGCCGCGCGCGCAGCAGGGGCACCGGCGGGGGGCCCTCCTCGTCGCACGGCGGATCGATCGACATGTCGAACATCCGCGACGCGCTGACCCAGAGGACGCCGCGGTTCTGCTCCCCGTTCGGCAGGGTGATGGTGAAAGGAAGGCTCCAAACGAGCCGCGCGACCGTCGCCGGGGCGTCGGGCATGGAGGGATCTGCGAAGTTGTTCGGTTGCCGCCACTCAAGCGTTCCCTGGTCCAGGGCATGGTCCGTGGCCTTCCCGGCGAGGAATCGGTCGGCGACAGTCCGTGCATCGTCAGCAGCAATCGGGCTGGGAGGTGCTCCCTCAAGGGGCGTTTCAATGTCGGAGATGCCCCACTCCGCGGCGCAGGAAATGGTGTTGGCCGTGTGGCTGATCGCCAGGGCTTCAATCCCCAAGCGGCCGCGTCAGCCACCGCGGGTGAGACAGCACCCACTATCGTGCCCTCGCGGGCAGCGGCGGGCGCACGGTGACCGCGAGGGCACCGCGACGAGCCCGGCCCGGCGGCGCGGACCGGGGGCTAGCCTGCCGGCAGCAGTCGCTCGATCCCGTCGAGCAGCAGGTCGAGGCCGAACGCGAACCCGGCATCCTCGTCGAACGGCTGCTCCGCGTACGCCGCCACCACCTGCATGAGCGCGGGAAAGGCGCGGGGCTCGATCGCATCGGCGACCTCCTGGGCCGTGTCCGTGGAGTCGCCCCCGTCATCCCTGGCCAGGATCGACCGCTGCCGTTCGTAGCCGTAGATGTAGCTGTCGAGGACGAGGAACGCGCGGGTTGCGGCCCTACTGCGTGGCGAGGCTCGCCAGGAGACCGGAAACGGGACATTCAGATACGTCGGTGCGACATGGACACCTCGACGCATCCGCGGAATTGCCGGTCCCGAGCGACATAGAACAAGTGGTCGGGGCGAGAGGAGGCGAGCGCGTCCCGCACCGACCTCAGCGTGGAGCTGATTCGGCTGGCGCCCCCGGCCTCGCCTGCCGGGCAGCTTCGGTGACGCCAGGTGAGTTCGATCCCCGTCGGCTCAGGTGTCCGGCGCGATCAGCTCGAGGGTCGGGAAGTAGGTCCGATAGCGCGCCCGATCGCGGGTCAGGAGTCGGTAGCCAGCCACCGCGGCATGGGCACCGACGTAGAAGTCGGGAAGCGGCGAGCGCCTGGCCCCGCCGGCCTCCCGATAGCGCAGAAAGGCCTTCCCGGCCAGGAACGCGGCCTCGTAGGGCAGGTGCTCCCGGCGATAGAGGTCGGGTGGCAGCGCCTCCTCGAGCGCCTCGATCGAGGCGAAGCCGATCGAGACCTCGGCGTAGATGAGCGCGTTGATGACCAGGATCGACTCGTCCGCCGCCCGCTCGAGTGACCGGCTCGACCACGCGCCCCAGGTCGGGTCAGCGGTGACGACATCGAGCAGGACGTTGCTGTCGACGATGACCGGGGTCACCCCTCCCCCCGGGTGAGGGCCATGATCTCGTCGGTGCTCATCGACACGTGCCCCGCGCCCCGCCGCAGGCGCTCGACGGCCCGAGCGCCGCGGGTCGGTCGACGCGTCGCGCGCGCCTTGACGATCCGGACCCCGTCGCGCTCCACGACGAACTCCACCTCGGTCTCGGGCAGCAGCCCGGCCTGCTCTCGTACCGCCTGGGGGATCGTCACCTGCCCCTTCGAGGTGATCCGCACCGGCTGTCCTCCTTCTTACCGGTAAGAGTAACACGCGGCACCGCTCCGGGCTGGCACGTGCGCCGCGGCCGGATGGGCGATTGGGCGAGCAGCCGCGCCGGGGCTGAGCGCCGTTCACTCACCCCCGGCGCGCCCCCCGCTGTCTCGCCAGACGTCGAGGGTCTGGACCACGGCGGATTGGACCTGCGCGCGTGCCGCGTCGCGCTCGACGCCCGACATCAGCAGAGAGGACCTGGCCGCGCCGAACCGACGTCATCACGCGTTAGCCGGTCGTCCTCGCCTCGCCTCGCCCCGACGCGAAGTCAATCGGCCTCGTTCTCCCAGCCGACGAGGATCCGCCCCTGGACACCGGGCAGCGGCAAGGACTC
>JAKAHU010000038.1 GCA_021825385.1 Chloroflexota bacterium
AACGTCCTCGGCGTGCCCACGGCTGAGGGCTGACCGGCGGCTGACGACCCTGACTACGCCTTGGTCGGGCCGTCGTACTCACGGCAGCCCGCGCAGCGGCCGACGACCGTGATGTGCGACAGGTCGATCGCGAACCCGTGGCGGGCCTCGAGCGCCGCGACGAACGCGGCGGCCTCGTCGGCGTCGATCTCCAGGGTGGCGCCGCAGCCGCGGCAGTAGAGGTGGCCGTGCTCCGCGTCGGGGAGGACGTGGAACTCCTCGCGCCCGTCGGCGCCGTGGCCGTGGCGGACGAGCCCGAGCGCCTCGAGCACGTCGAGCGTGCGATACACGGTCGAGGGGGTGGTCGACGGATCGACCGCCCGGCAGCGCTCGACGAGCTCGGCGCCGGTGATGTGGCCGTTGGCCCCGGCGAGGACATCGATCAGGGTCCGCCGCTGGGGCGTCCAGCGCAGGCCGCGGGCATGCAGGCGCTCGCGGACGGCGGACCAGTCCGGATGGTTCGGCGACCCGGTGCCGGTCACGGTCCGTCATCCAGGCGGAGCGCGACGGCCGGCTGCTCACCGGGGCGATACGTGACGCAGACCGGGCTGGCCAGGGCGAGGTGCTCGCGCAGGTGGCCGGGCGGGAACGACCCGGCCTCGAGCCGCCCGGGGTCGACGGCGAAGGCGATCGTGCGGCCGTCCGTGGTCCGGAGGGTGAAGCCGGCGACCGTCGTGACCGCCTGGCCGTCGATCGCCGTGACGACACCGCAGGCCGTCTCCGTGCGCGTCGCGGACCAGGCGACCGTCGCGGCCAGGCCGACGGTGAGCAGGATGACCACGAGGGCGGGCCGGCGGCGCCGGGCGAACGAGGTACTCACCCGGGGTTCGCCGGGCATGGCGTACCCGGACCGGCGGAGCGGATCTTGGCCAACCAGACCGGCGCCACCTCAGGCACCAATGAAGCCGACGATCCGCTCCAGGTCCGGCAGCAGGCCGTCGGCGCCGAGCAGGAAGGCGAGACCGACGTAGACGCTCAGCACACCCGCCAGGACCCCGACCACGAGGTAGACCCGCTGGCGGAGCTGGCTGGCGACGAAGCCGGTCGCGGTCACGAGCACGATCCCCGTGTTCGAAACGAGCAGCCCGATGATGAACGCGACCATCATCGGCAGGCCCAGGCCGGCGGCGGAGGCCCCGCCGATCGCCGCGATCAGGAGGACCTGGGTGGCGGTCTCGGCGCCGATGCCGTGGATCATCCCGACCCCGAAGGCCGTCCGCGGACCGTACGAGCTCATCTCGATCGGAGCGGCATGCTCGTGGCCGTGGAGTCTGGCCTGGACCCGCCGCCAGGCGTGACGGATGATGTCGAAGACGAGCATCCAGCGGCTGCGCAGCCGGAACTCGGTGCCGTGCCGCGCGTACTGGTAGAGCGAGACGAAGACCCAGATCCCGAGCAGGAGCAGGGTCAGCCCGACCACCCGACTCATGATCGGATCGACCCACGCCGGCAGGACGGTGCCGAAGACGAGCGCGGCCAGTCCGAGAATCGCGACGACCGAGCCGTGACCAAGGGCATAGAGGGTGCCCAGGACGATCGCGTGGCGCTGCTCGCTCAGCAGCCGGCGGCGCGGGATCGTGGGCAGGACGGCGGCCGGGGCGACGGGCAGGGCCAGGGTTGCCGCGCCCGGCCCGAGATCGTGGGCGCGCAGCTCCGAGAGGCCACCGTGGGCGTGGGCGTGGTCGTGGGTCGGGGTCCCGTGCTGGAGCTCGTGGACGGCCGTCCCGGCGTCGGCTGCCGAGGTCGTCGAGGTGATGTCCGTGATCGCCGCGATGTGGTCCCAGTCGATGCCATGGCGGATCCCGAGCAGGAGCGCCGTGACGAGCAGGCCGAGGCCGCCGGCTGGGGCGACGGCGAACACGGGCAGTGAGACGAGATCGGCGGGACTTGCGGACAACCCGGGCTCCTCTTCCTATCGCAACTAGTTGCGATAGGATCGGGCAGACGGATCAACCTGTCAACCGTGGTGGCCTCGGCGCGACCAGGCTCCACCCGGACGACCCCCTCCCCGGCCCGGGCGGAGCCCGGACCCTAGGCCAGGAGCTCGAGCCACATCCTCGCCGCGACGAAGGCGATCACCAGGCCGAGGATCGTGGCCAGCCATGAAACCCGCGCCAGGTGCGAGACGTACGAGCCGAGTCGCCCGCCCGGCAGCGCCCCGACCACGAGCCCGAGGGCAAGCAGCCAGTCGACCTGCCCGGTCAGCGCCTTACCGACCAGTCCGGCCAGAGCGGAGGCCGCGACGATCGCGAGCGACGTTCCGACGACGACGCGGAGCGGGATCCGCAGCACGTGGAGCATGAGCGGGATGAGGATGAACGCGCCGCCCGCCCCGACCAGCCCCGCCAGCAGCCCGACCGAGCCCCCGATCACCGTCGCCAGGGCGGCGTTGAACGTCGGCTGGCCCTCGACCTCAGCCACGATCCGGCCGCGCAGGAGGAGCATCATCAGCGCCGCCGCGAGGGCGAGCGTGGCAAAGACGGCCTCGAGGAGGGCCGGCTCGACAACCGCCGAGGCGAGCCCGCCCAGAAACGATCCCGCGATCATGCTCAGGCCGACCGAGACGAACAGGGCCCGGTTGACCCCCCGGGTGTGGCCGGCCAGGCCGGACAGGGCCGCGGCTGCCACCTGGACGATCGTGATCGCGGCGACGGTGCGGATGCCGAGCGCCTCGAGTCCGAGCACCGGGGGCACGTAGAGCAGGAGCGGGATCATCACGATCGCCCCACCGACCCCGACCAGGCCCGACAGGAACGCCCCCGCGAAGCCGAGGGCGGCAAGGGCGGCGACGAGCGGATCTTCCCAGGCCAGGAGGGCCAGGGCGGCGCCCCAGGCCAGCGCCAGAGGCAGCCAGGGGTGGGTGGCGAAGGCAAACGCCCGGCGGTCGGCGGTCGCCATCAGCCGGTCTGGAAGAGGCGCAGCACGACGATCAGCAGGACGACCGTGCCGATCAGCATGACGATCGCCCGCTCCCGCGGCGGACGCCCGAGGGCCACCAGGGCGGCGCCCGGGAGGGCCGCCACGGCGAGCGCGCCGTAGAGCAGGTGAAGCGGGTCCGACGGCCCCGGGCCGCCGGCCAGCAGGGGGACGCCGACGAGCGCGGAGAGGAGTGCCGCCGCGACCGTCCAGCCGAGGTTGACGATGAACAGCGGGCCGCCCCGCCGGCCGCGCACGACGAGAACGGCCGACCAGACCGCCGAGAGCACGGCCAGGACGAGCACGAGCTGGCCGAGGAGCCGGTGGAGCTCGGTCACGGACCTCTCCTGCGCTCGGCGGAGCGGGTGCCGGGGTCAGGGTCGATCGGGGGCAACCGGCCGGCCCGGGCGGCCTGGCCGGCGCGGACGAGCGGGCCGGCCGTCGGGCGCAGCCGGCTCGAGCCCCACGAACGCGGCCAGGGTCGTGAACTCGGCCATCGTGGACAGGTCGCATTCGCGGATGCAGTCGAGGATCCGCGACACCTTGGGCTCGATGATCCGGTAGTAGACCCGCGTCCCGTCCCGGCGTGGCTCGACGATCCCGTGCGCCCGCAGGATCCCGAGCTGCTGGCTGATCACGGCCTGGCTGGCGACGATCTCCTCCTGGATCTCGGCCACGTTTCGCTCGCCGGGCTCGAGCGCCTCGAGGATGCGCAGCCGGAGCGGATGGCCGAGCACCCGGATGACGCGAGCGGCGCGCTCGAGCGTGGCGGGATCGATCGTGAGGGTCGAGCCCATGGCCAGGGCCGGGTCAGCGGTCGGAGCGGTCGTGTCCATCGGTCCGTGAAACCTCCGTGGCGGTGTCGTCTTGGGTTCTCGTGGCGGGCGTGTCCGAGCCATCGGTGTCGGCCAGGCGGTAGGCCGCGGGTGTCGGTCGGAGCGGGCGAAGCAGCCACTCCGGGCGGCGCAGGCCGCCCGGGCCGGGCGCGGGGCGAGCCAGGGCGAGCCACTCGCGGTAGATCCGGCGCGAGACGTTCGTGTCGACCGTGATGTCCCCCGCCCGGTCGCCGGGCTCGGCCGGCCGGACGCGGACCCGTTGGTGCCAGGCGTGCGCACCCGAGATCGGATCGGGATGGACGGGGAAGACGAGGTTCTGGTGGACGCCCGCGTCGCGCCACCAGATCCGGCTCGAGTCGGGGTCGCGCGAGGCGAACGGGGCGACGCCCTCGAGCCGGCGCATCCGCCAGCGCCCCGGCTCGCGTTCGGTCAGCTCGACCCGGGCGCTCGACCAGCGATCGGTCCCGGCATCCTCGGCCAGCCGCCAGCGACCCATGTGGTGGGACGAGGCGACGACGCCGGGACGGATCCCCTCGGTCACCCAGGCCCGGTTGACGAGATATCCGATGTCGGTCTCGACCCGGACCAGGTCGCCGCTCCGCACCCCGATCCGAGCCGCGTCGGTCGGGTGGATCCAGACCGGGTTGGCGTGGGCGATCTCGTTCAGCCACTTCGCGTTCCCGCTCCGGGTGTGAATCAGGACCGGCAGGCGGAAGGTGGGCACGAGGGCGAACACGTCCGGGCCGTCGATCCGCTCGCGGCTCACCTGGTTCGGGACATAGGTCGGGATCGCCAGCTCGGGCCAGCCCCAGTCACGGAGGGTCGTGGAGTAGAACTCCAGGCGCCCCGAGGGAGTCGGGAAGCCCCGCCGCGCCTGGTCCTCGACGACGACCCCGAGCCGAACCCGGCCGGCGGCATCTCGCGGCAGGGCCGGCACCGGGACGACGTTGTCCGGCGGAGCGGGCGGCGGGCCGAAGACGAGCCCGCTGGCCGTGTCCACCGTCACCTCGGGGGCGGTCGTATCGACCGGGTCGTCGTGCCGGCCGTAGACGCCCGACTCGATCTCGAACGAGCCGTACTTGCGCATGTAGGCGAGCGGGGTCAGGCCCTCCGCGGCCGCCGCTTCGGGCAGGCCTGGCACCGAGTGCTCGAAGATCCAGCCGTAGTAGTCGTCGACGGTCATCTTCTGGCCCGGCCGGTCGGGCGCCTCGAACCAGCGCCGGATGCCGAGCGAGCCGTCGGGGTCGATCCGCCAGGAGAGCTCGATCCAGAACTCGTTCTCCTCCCAGACCTCGCCCGGGTTCGTCTGGCGCGTGTCGGTCACGAGCTGGCCGGCCCGCTCGGCGGCGACCCGGGTGACCGGCTGGCGGAAGCCGATCCAGGTCCCGGCATGGGTCTCGTAGCTGTGGAGGTCGTGGCGCTCCCCGCCCAGGCCAACCGGCAGGACGTAGTCGGCGTACCAGGCCGTCTCGCTCCAGACCGGAGTGAGCGCGGCGTGCCGGCCGATGAGGTCCTCGCGCCGGAGCGCCTCGACCCAGGTCAGCCCGTCCGGGTTCGTCCAGACCGGGTTGTAGACCCGGGTGAAGTAGACATCGAGCGAGCCCCGTCCCTCGAGCAGGAAGTGGGGCAGCAGGAACGACATCTCGAAGAAGGCGAGCGGGTACTCGCGCGGCCAGGTCAGCTCGTTCCACTGGGACGGGTGGGGCGGCAGGTAGGGCGGCCGCGGCACCCACTTGTCCCAGGCGTTGGGCGAGGTGCCGCCGGGCGTCCCGACCGACCCGGTCAGGACGTTCAGGAAGAAGAGGCAACGTGCGGTCAGCCAACCGCCCAGGACCCCGGCCGACGAGGCCCGCCAGTTGTGGGCGGCGAGCGCGCTCCCGGCCCGGGCCACCTCCTCGGCCACGGTCACGATCGTCGCCGCCGGGATCCCCGTCTCGGCCTCCGCGTACTCGGGCGTATAGCGCTCGTACAGCCGTTTGAGCTCCTCCACGAAGCGCTCGAAGCTGACCGGCTCGCCCGGCAGCTCGGCCGCCAGGTACTCGCGCCAGTTCACCCAGCGCCGGACGAACTCGCGGTCGAAACGGTCCTCCACGATCAGGTGGCGCGCGATCGCGAGCAGGAGCGCCGGCTCGCTGCCCGGCCAGACCGGCAGCCAGTAGTCGGCGTGGGTGGCGGTGTTCGAGAGGCGCGGGTCGAGGACGATCACCCGGGCGCCGCGCCGCTTGGCCTCGATGATCCGCTGGGCGTGCGGGTTGAAGTAGTGGCCGCTCTCGAGGTGGGCGCTGATCAGGAGGATCACCCGGGCGTTGGCGTAGTCGGGAGAGGGGCGGTCGTAGCCCATCCAGAACGCGTAGCCGGCCCGCCCGCCGGCCGAGCAGATGTTCGTGTGGGAGTTGTGGCCGTCGACCCCCCAGGCGGCGAGGACCCGCTCGGTGAAGCCGTCCTCGCCCGGGCGGCCGACGTGGTACATGACCTTGTTCGGCTCGCCCCGGGTGAGCGCGGCCCGGATCCGGCCGGCCAGATCGTCGAGCGCTTCATCCCAGGTGCAGCGCTCCCAACCCCCGCCACCGCGCTCGCCGGTCCGGCGCAGCGGGTAGAGGATCCGTTCGGGGTCGTCGGTCTGGTTCTTCGTCGCCGGGCCTTTGGCGCAGTTGCGACCCCGGCTGCCCGGGTGAACCGGGTTGCCCTCGAACTTGCGGATCTCGCCGCTCTCGGTGTCCACGTAGGCCAGCAGGCCGCAGGCCGACTCGCAGTTGAAGCAGGTCGTGGGCACGAGCGTGTAGTGGCGCTCCTCGCGCCGCGGCCAGGCCTTCGCGTCGAGCTCGCTCCAATCGTCCCAGCGCTCGGGCGGCGGGAAGGCCTCGAAGCCGGGCTGCATCGCCCCCTGGCTGGCGGGGTGGTCCGGGCGGTGAGCCGGGCGGGTGGAGCGGGTCATCGCGCGCCTCGTTAGCTGATCGGGACGGCCTGGCCGGCCGCGATGAAGCCGAGCTCGTACCACAGCAGCCCGGCCGCCGCGGCCAGGCCGGCCGCCGTCAGGACGGCGGCCGAGGCGGGCACGAGCGCGGCCACGACGAGCGGCAGGAGCCCGGCCAGGACGACCCCGCCGAGCCAGAAGCCGGCCCGGTACGGGCCGCGAACGAGGAGGTGGGCGGCGGCGCGGGCGTTCGTCGTGGGGTGCTCGGCGAGCGCCTCCCCCAGGACGAGCGCAACGACATTCACCAGCGCCCCGGCCAGCAGGGCGGCCCGGGCGATCGCGACGACATCGTCCGGCGCCCCGAGCACCGCCCCGGCCGCCAGGACCGCGGTCGCGCCGAGGATCGTGGCCTGGGCGAGGAGGACGATCCCGGTCACCTGGTTCTGCCACAGGTCGCGGGCCTCGCACTGGCCGAGCAGGAACGCGGTGTAGAGAGCCGCCAGCACGGCCAGCACGACGGTCGGCCAGCCGAGCAGGGCGAGCAGGCCGGCGTCGACACCAAACCAGGTGCCCAGGAACCAGAGCCCGAGCAGCCCGCTGTAGCCAACCAGAACGAACGCCCCGATCGCCAGCCAGCTCCGGAGCTGGGGCCGGACCAGGATCGTCCAGAACCGCTCGGGTCGCTTCAGGTCCCAGACCAGGAGCACGGTCGTGATCCCCACACCGGCGAGCGAGACGAACGCGGCGGCGAGGTTCAGCTCGCGCGGTACGCTGGCCAGCCCGAGCGCCGCGGCCAGGAAGGCGATCGCGAACGCGCCGGCCCCGATCCCCTTCGTCCACAGATAGAGGGCGACCTTCCAGCCCCAGGGACGGGGATGGAAGACGTCGTAGGCGACCCGGGCTTTGGGCATCCGCTGTCCGGCCGGGCGCGGCTCCGGACGAGGACCGCCGGACGCTCCGAGGGTGAGCACGGGCAGGGCCCGCGAGGCCGCCGGCCGGTCCTCACCATCCCGACCGGGGGGCCGGCCCGGGGCCAGGGGCGGGATCCCGGCCAGGGTTGCGGTCGCCGCGGCCGCGGCTCGCTCGACCTCACCGACGCTCGAGGCCCAGCCGGCCAGCTCGGCCGTGTGGTCCTTGGCACCGCCGGTCCGGCGCTCGGCCCACATGTAGGCGCTCTCGTGAACCGGGACGAGCGGGTCGAGCGTGGCCTCGGAGGCGCCCAGGTAGAACGCCTTCGGACGGGTGCCTTGCTCCGGGCGACGGACGGTCGTCGGCCGGCTCGAGACGATCCGGCTGACCCGGCTGGCCGGGTCGTCGAGATCGCCGAAGAGGAGCGATTCGGTCGGACAGACGACGACGCAGGCGGGCAGGAGACCCTGGTCGACGCGGTGGGCGCAGAAGTTGCACTTCTCGGCGACATGCTCAGCCGGGTCGATGTAGATCGCGTCGTACGGGCAGGCCTGGAGGCACGCCTTGCAGCCGATGCAGCGGTCGGTGTCGAAGTCGACGATCCCATCCGGGCGCTGGACCATGGCCCGGGTCGGGCAAACCTCGACGCACGGCGGCTCGGCGCAGTGGTTGCAGCGCAGGACCGCGATCTGGCGCCGGGTGGCCGGGAAGGTGCCCGTCTCGACGTACTTCACCCAGGTTCTGTTCACCCCGAGCGGGACGTCGTGCTCCGCCTTGCAGGCGGTCGTGCAGGCATGGCACCCGATGCAACTCGTCTGGTCGATCACCCAGGCGAAGTTCGCCACCGTTGACCGCCCCTCCATCCGGATTTCGACATTGACAGGCAGGCTGGACGGGAGTATATAGCGACATCACGATATGACAATAGGCCTGTGAATCACGGTCCATTCGGCACTCCCGGGTGAACACCCGGAGGCCCGGACCGGAAGACGCGGAGGGACCAGATGGCTGAGGCGATCGCTCCGGACCGGACGCTCGACTGCAAGGGCCTGCTCTGCCCGATGCCGATCGTCAAGCTCTCGAAGGCGGCCAAGGAGATGTCGAGCGGCGAGGTCATCCTGATGGAGGCGACCGATCCCGGCTCGGTGCCGGACGTCGCCGCCTGGTCGAAGCAGACCGGCAACCCGATCGTCTCCCAGGACCAGGCGGGCAACGTCATGCGCTTCTGGATCCGCAAGGCCTGAGCGGGCGCCTGTCGAGCCCGGACCACGTGTAGCGAGGACGGCGATGGCGCGCCTGCTCTACGTCCACACCGGCGGCGTCAACAACCCGGAGCGGAGCGCGACGCCGATCTACCTGGCCACGACCGCGGCGGCCATGGACATCGAGGTCGGGATCTACTTCACGGTCAACGGACCAACCCTGCTCCGCAAGGGGGTGGCCGAGGCACTGATCGTCCCCAAGCACGACGGGCACGGGGCGCCCCTGCGCCGGTTCATCGACCAGGCCCTCGACCTGGGGGTGAAGTTCTACGTCTGCCAGCCGAGCCTCGACCTGCACGGCCTCACCCACGCCGACCTGATCGACGGGGTCGAGATGATCGGCGGGGCCGCCTTCAACGACATGGCCCTCGAGGCCGACCGCGTGATCTGCTTCTGATGGCCACCCGGACGGTCGCTCGGGCGGCGTCGGAGGGCCGGCGCAGATGACGCTCCAGGCGCGCTACGAGGACGTCCCGCTCGAGACCAAGCAGCGCCTGTTCGACGAGGTGAAGGCGGACATCCGCTTCACCGACTACCTCTACGGCTGCTACGAGTGCGGGATCTGCGTCGCGGCCTGCCCCTCGGCCCGGTTCTACGACTTCTCGCCGCGCAAGATCGCCCAGGCGGCGGCCCGCCAGGACCTGGGGATGTTCTACGAGCAGCTGAACGATGACATCTGGAACTGCTCGCAGTGCTTCTCGTGCACCCGCTGCCCGCGCGGCAACAACCCGGGCGGGCTGATCACGGTGATGCGCGAGGTGGCGATCAACAACGGCCTCGGCTCGGCCCGCCAGGCCCTCGAGGGTTACGGCCGGGTCGTCTACAAGATCATGTCGACCGGGACCCAGGTTTCGCCCGACATGCTCCAGCCGAACGCCTTCCCCGACTGGGGTCCGCACGTCAAGGAGATCTCGGACAACCTCGAGCTCTGGCGCCGGGCCCTGCCGCCGGACACGCTCCACACGACCTCGACCGCCTGGGAGGTCACCGACAAGACCCTCACCGAGCTCTATCTGATCTGGCACATGACGGGCGTGCTGGACATGATCCGGCAGGTCGATGCGGGCCTGCACATGATCCTCAACGACGTGATGGAAGAGCTGCTCGAGGAAGCCGGCTACACGGCCGACTGAGACGCGGATCGAGAAGGAGGCCCCTGCCATGCCGATCCCGCTGAACGTGATCGAGGGCCGGCGCGCGGCCCAGGCCGAGCGCGGCCTGGCCGCCCCGCCCACCGAGGACATCCGGGAGAAGGTGTTCGAGCTCGAGGCGAAGGGCGAGTGGCTCGTCCAGCGCGTCCCCGAGCCCTGGCTGCCGGTGACCACGAAGTACGGCCGGACGAAGAAGATCCCGGCCGCCCGGACCTGGCACCACAAGTCGTGCGGTCAGTGCGGTCACATTCCCGGCTATTCGACCTCGATCTTCTGGCTCCACCGCAAGCTGGGGGCGGACTACGCGGACCCCAAGGACCAGACCTCGTGCACGGCCTGGAACTACTACGCCTCGGCAACCTCGAACTCGGGCGCCCAGGCCGCGGTCGCGATGCGCAACTTCGGGGCGGCCTACGAGAGCGGCTACTTCCCGCTCATCCACTGCGGAACCTCGTACGGCCATTACAAGGAGGTTCGCGAGGAGCTCGTCGAGCACGCCGAGCTGCGCGACGAGGTGCGCCGGATCTGCGACAAGCTGGGCAAGCCGTTCGTCATGCCCGAGGAGATCGTCCACTACTCCGAGTGGGTCTACGCGATGCGCGACGAGTTCGCCAAGCGCCGGGTGCTCGACCTCTCGAACATCGACGTCACCGTCCACCCCGCCTGCCACTACCACAAGCTCGTGGTCGAGGACGCGATCTACGACCCGGACGTCTACGGCGGCCAGCGCACGGCGGTCGTCTCGGCGGTCGTCACCGCCCTCGGGGCGAACGTCAAGGACTACTCCACCTGGTTCGATTGCTGCGGCTTCGGCTTCCGCCACATCCTCGTCCAGCGCGACTTCACCCGCTCGTTCGCCACCCTGCGCAAGATCGAGGTGATGCGCGAGGAGGCAAACCCGGATGTCGTCCTGACCCACGACACCGGGTGCGTGACGACCCTCGACCAGAGCCAGTTCGCAGCCCGGGCCCACGATCGCAAGGTGGGTGTGCCGGTGATGTCGGAGGCGCAGTTTGCGGCCCTGGCGATGGGCGCCCATCCCTACCGCGTCGCCCAGCTGCACTGGCACAACACCGAGTACCGGCCCCTGCTCGAGAAGATGGGCATCGACTGGCGCGAACGCTGGCGTGAGTTCGAGGACGACCTCGAGCGGCTCAAGAAGGGGGACCAGCAGTTCCTGACCTGGGAGGATGCCGATGCCTGAGTCCGTGCTCGTCGTCGGGGGTGGCCCGGCAGGCCTCGAGGCGGCCCATGCTCTCGCCGAGCTCGGGGCGCGGGCGATCCTGGTCGAGCGCCGGCCGGTCCTCGGCGGCACCCCCGACGAGTCGAACTACGCCGCCCTGACCCCGCACCTGGGGAGCGCCCAGGAGGCGCTCGACCGGCTGCGGGCCCGCGTCGACCACCCGAACGTCGAGCTCCACCTCGGCTCGACGGTGACCGCCTGCACCGGCAGCGTGGGCGACTTCCGGGTGACCGTGGCCGGGCCGGACGGGGCGACCCGCCAGGTCGAGGCCGGGGCGATCGTCGTCGCCACCGGCTTCAGCCACTTCGACCCGGGGCGCGAGACGCAGGTCTACGGCTACTACGAGTTCCCCGACGTGATCACCCTGCCCGACGCCGAGAAGATGCTCAGCGAGCACCGCTTCGTCCGGCCCTCGACCGGAGAGCCACCGCGGAGCGTTGCCTTCATCCAGTGCGTCGGCTCGCGCGACCGCCGACTGGGCAACGAGTACTGCTCGAAGGTCTGCTGCGGCGTCGCCTCGAAGGAGGCGATCGAGATCCGCCGCCTCGTCCCCGAGGCGAAGGTCTACATCTTCTACATCGACATGCGGATGTACGGCTACTGGGAGAACGAGATCTACTGGCCGGCCCAGGAGCAATACAACGTCAATTACATCCGGGGGATCGTGACCGAGATCGTCCAGCGCGGCGATCGCCTGCTGATGAAGGGCGAGGACACGACGATGGGCCGCCCGCTCGAGGTGCTCATGGACGTGATCGTCCTGTCGGTCGGGATGGAGCCGAGCCGGGGCACGCGCGAGATCGCCGGCATCCTCGGCCTCGAGGCGAACAAGTACGGCTTCATCCGCACCCCCGGCGAACCGATGGACCCGGTCAGCACGAGCGTGCCGGGGATCTACGTGGCGGGGGCGGCCGCCGGACCGAAGGACCTCGAGGACTCGATGAACATGGCTGGCGCGGCGGCCGTGAAGGCGCTCGGGGCGATCCGGAGCGGGGCCGCAGCGGGAGCAGCGGGTCGGTGACGAGCGGTCCCTCCGCCCGGGCGACGATGGCCGCCGGCGCCGGGCCCGCCGCGTTCCGGCCGGCCGCGGTCGGGGCCGATGAGGTCGACGCGCCGAGCGCCGTCGAGTTCATGCGCGAGGCGCTGATCCGGATCAGCGAGGAGGAGATCGGCACGATCGCCGAGCTCCTGGCCCGCAAGCGCGAGCTGCTCCTGCCGGCCCTCGCCCCCGACGCCCTCGCCGGTGCCACGGCCGAGGCGGTCCGGCCGATCCTCGGTCGCATCTTTGCCACCCGGCGCCGCTCCGACCAGCTGCTCGTCTCGGTCGGCGCGCCGACGCTCGCCCGCGCCCTCCGCGACCTGCTCTACGGACCGGGCCACGTCGCCGGCCGGTTCCAGGCCTTCGACGCCGCCCTGCCCGGCCTCGAGCCGGCGGTCCGGCACGAGCTGGCCGGCGAGTGCCTCCACTATCTCGACCCGGAACGGCACTGGCTGTGGGCGCGCTGGATGTGGGACCCGGAGGTCCGGACCGGCGCTCTGCCGCTGGTCATGGTCGAGGAATTCGACTTCAGCGGCCCGGATCCGGGGGCGGTCTACCTCCGCGTGGGGGCGGCGACGGCCGCGGTCATCGCCACCGCCGATGAGCTCGGCTTTCGCCGGATGCGGGCCAGCCCGTTCGTGGTCGACGTCTACCTGGCCGCGATCTACGGGGTCTACCTGTACACCGTCACCCGCCTGCGGATGAGCCAGGAGTTCAACCGGGTGATCCCCCAGCTGCCTGATCTCGTCCGCCGTCTGCACGGCGTTCATCGACTGGAGGCCTAGGCGTCCCATGCAGGAGCTGCCCATCGTCAAGGTCGACCGGATCATCGAGTCCGATCACGCGGTCATCGACGGGATCGACATCTCCGGCCGCTGGAACCGGATGTTCAGCCAGCGCGCGATCACCGAGTACCCGACCGAGGCGATGGACTGGGTGACCGGCCTGGCCGGCGGCGAGTCGCTCCGGAGCTGCTACCAGTGCGGCAAGTGCGTCCCCGTCTGCCCCGTCCAGCACGTGGGCAACTACGGCCCGCGCAAGCTGAACGTCAAGGTCCTGCGCGGCAACAACCTGCTCGACGACCCCGACCTCTGGCTGTGCACGACCTGCGGCAACTGCTACCGGGTCTGCCCCAAGGAGGTGAATCCGCTCGAGTTCATGCCCGCCATCCGGGAGCAGGCGGTCCTCGAGGGCAAGGTCCCGGCCGAGCTGCAGAAGGTGTTCGAGAACCTCCAGCGTCAGGGCAACCCGCTCGGCGAGCCGGCCCGACGGCGGGCCGACTGGACCGCTGACGCGGGCGTGCCGGTGCCGCTCATCTCGGAGCTCGGGCGGCCGGTCGACGTCCTGTGGTACGTCTCGGACTACACCTCCTACCACCCGCGTGGTCGGGACGCGGCGCGGGCGATGGCCCGTGTCCTGACCGCCCTCGGAGTCGACTTCGCGATCCTCGGCGCGGAGGAACGGAGCGACGGCGACTCCGCCCGCCTGGCCGGTGAGGCCGGCCTGTTCGAGATGCTCGCCGAGCAGAACATCAAGACCCTGCGCAAGTACCGCTTCAACCGGCTCGTGGTCATGGACCCCCACGCCTACAACGCCTTCAAGAACCACTACCCGCGCCTCGGCTGGGAGGGCGAGGTCCTCCACTACACCCAGTTCCTCGCCCCGCTCGTCGACCGGATCGAGTTCCGCTCGCCGGTCGAGCTCGAGGTGACGTACCACGACCCGTGCTACCTGGGGCGCAACAACGGCGAGTACGACGCGCCGCGCCGGCTGCTCGAGGCGATCCCGGGCATCCGGCTGGTGGAGATGCCCCACTCGCGCTCGAACGGCTACTGCTGCGGCGGGGGCGGGGGCGGGATGTGGCTCGATGGCTTCGTCGCCGACCACGTCTCCGAGCGGCTCTCCGAGCGCCGCGTCCGTGAGGCCGTGGCCACGGTCGGAATGGACGGCACCGGCATCCTCTCGGTCGCCTGCCCGTATGAGCCGTCGCGCTTCGAGGACGCGGTGAAGTCGACCGGCAACGACGGCCGGCTGATCGTCCGCGACATCATCGAGCTGATCGACCAGGCGATGCAGCCTCCGGCCCCCTGACCAGCCCTGATCGAACCCCCGGCTGACCGACCGGCCCGCGACCCGACCGAGGAGGATGGATGGAACTCGTGGTACTGCTCAAGCAGGTTCCCGATCTGGCCGAAGAGCTCGAGATCGATCCCTCCGGGACCGATCTCGCTCGCGACTGGCTGAGCCTGGTGACGAGCGAGTGGGACGAATACGCGCTCGAGGAGGCGCTCCAGCTGCGCGACCTCGTGGGCGGCGCCGTGACCTGCCTGGCGCTCGACACCGGTTCGGTCGACGAGATGCTGGCCACCTGCCTCGCCCGGGGCGCGGACCGGGTCCTCAAGGTCGGCTCGTTCGACCGGCCGCCCGACTCCCACACCGCGGCCAAGGCGTTCGCGGCCGCCCTGCGCGGGCTCCCCCACGACCTCGTCCTGACCGGTGTCCAGGCCATCGACGACCTCGACGGCCAGGTCGGACCACTCGTCGCGACCGAGCTCGACCTGCCCCACGTGAGCGTCGTCACCCACATCTCGATCGGGGCCGACGGGAAGACCGCGACCGCCCATCAGGAGTACGCCGGCGGCCTGGTGGCCGAGTTCGAGCTCGACCTGCCCGCCGTCCTCGGCGTCCAGACCTCGCGCGAGGCGCCCCGCTACGCGCCGGTCAGCCGCGTCCGCCAGCTGCTCAAGACGGCCGAGATCGGCGCCCTCGAGGTGAGCGTCCCCGCCGACGGCGGGCTGGTGATCGAGTCGATGGCGGTGCCCGAGGCGAGCGGCCACGCCGAGATGATCGAGGGCGACGCCGCCGCGGTCGCCGACCGGATCGCGGCGATCCTGCGCGAGCGGGGCCTGGTCAAGGGAGGCGCCTGATGAGCACCGACGTCTTCGTCCTCGTCGAGCACCGCGACGGGGCGGTCACCGAGGGGACCCTCGAGCTCCTCGGGCGAGCCCGCGAGCTCGCCGGGGCGACCGGCGGCGAGGCGGTCGCGCTCCTCCTCGGCAGTGGCGTCGAGCCACTCGTCGGACAGCTCGGCGCCGCCAGCCGGATCCTCGCCCTCGAGGACCCGGCCCTGGCCGAGTTCACCCCCTCGGCCTGGCAGGCGGCCCTCGTCCCGCTCGTCCGCGATCGAGCGCCGCTCCTCGTTCTGGCCCCGAACACCGGGGTGGGGATGCACGTCGCGGCCGGTCTGTCGGCGGCGACCGGCCTGCCGCTCGCCGCCTACGCCACCGAGGTCGCCATCGACGGCGGCTCTCCCCTCGTCACCTGCCGGCTGTACGCGGGCAAGATCGACGTCCGGGTCCGCTACCGCGACGGGCGCGGGATCGCGACCGTCGTGGCGGGCGCATTCCCGGCCGAGGCCGGACGGGTGGCCGGGAGCCCGGCCGTCGAACGGGTCGCGCCGCCGGCCCTCGACACCCGGGTTCGGTTCCGGGGCTTCCACCGGCCCGAGGCCGGCGACGTCGACATCACCCGGGAATCGATCCTCGTCTCGGTCGGGCGGGGGATCGGCGACCAGGAGAACATCGAGCTGGTCGAGGAGCTGGCGGCCGCCCTCGGCGGCGCGGTCTCGTCCTCTCGCCCGATCGCCGACGCGGGCTGGCTGCCGCGGACCCGCCAGGTGGGCAAGTCCGGCCTGCGGGTGAAGCCGAAGCTCTACCTCGCCCTCGGCATCAGCGGCGCGCCCGAGCACCTCGAGGGGATGCGTGACGCGGAGCTGATCATCGCGGTCAACACGGACCCGCGGGCGCCGATCTTCGGGGTGGCTCACTATGGGGCCGTGGCCGACATCCTCGACGTCGTGCCGGCGCTCACGAAGCGCCTGACCGGCTGAGCAGGCGGCGGGTCGGACGATGCTCGATCGGTCGGTCACGCGGGAGGTCTTCGAGGGCGTCGGTGCGACCGGCGAGGCGCTCTTCTACCTGCTCGCCGCGCTGGCCACGCTCATCTTCTTCGCCGGCCTCGGTCTGAAGGTCCGCAAGTACCTCCGGGGCCGCCACGAGGATCGCTTTGGATCACCCGGCTCGTTCCTCTCCCGCGCTCTCCAGGGGACGCTCGCCACGGCCACCAGCCGGACGGTCGGCAAGCGCGACGAGTATGCCGGGATCTGGCATGCGGCGATCATGTGGGGCTTCATCGTCCTGTTCATCGGGACCGCGATCCTGACCGTCGACACCGACATCGTGGGCATCCTGGCCCCCGACTATCACTTCTTCTGGGGCGCCTTCTACGTCGGCTACTCGCTCGTCCTCGACCTCCTTGGGCTGACGATGCTGGCCGGGCTGACGGCGATGGGCTGGCGTCGCTGGCGAGCCCGGACGCCCGCCGCGGACTACCGACGGGTCGACCTCGATCCGGCCACCAGCGACCGGCGCGGCTTCGTCCGGGGCGACTGGATCTTCCTGACCTGGCTGGCGCTCCTCGGGGTCAGCGGCTTCGTGGTCGAGGCGCTCCGGATCGTGGCCCACGACTTCCCCTGGTTCGAGCTGTTCTCGCCGGTCGGCTACGGCCTCGGCCGGCTCCTGGCCGCGGCCGGCCTGACGGCACAGGCGGCGGCCGGGCTGCACCTCTCGCTCTGGTGGAGCCACGCCATCGTCGCCCTCGCCTTCGTCGCCTACATCCCGTTCGCCAAGGCGGTCCACATGCTCACGAGCGGGGCCAACGTCACCCTCCGCTCGCCCCTCGCCGGCCGGCGCCTGCCGGTCCTGGAGCCGGTCCCGGCCCCGCTCGTGCCGGCCCTGGCCGCCCCGGTCGCCGCCGACGGCCACGTCGGCCTGCGCGACCTGGCCGACTTCACCTGGAAGCAGCTCCTCGACTTCGACGCGTGCACGAAATGCGGGCGCTGCCATGCCGCCTGCCCGGCCGCCGCCTCCGGCGCCCCGCTCTCGCCGCGGGACCTGATCCTCGACCTGCGCCAGCAGGCGGACGCGGCCTGGGCGATCCTGGCCCCGAACGCCGAGCGGCGGTCCGACCACGCCTGGGGCGACGGCACGGCCGGCCGAGACGGCGAGCGGTCCGCGCCCGTGTTCGAGATCACCCCGCCCTCGAGCGGCGGCCTGATCGCCGGGGGCCTGATCCGGGCCGAGACGCTCTGGTCGTGCACGACCTGCCTGGCCTGCGTCGAGGCCTGCCCGGTCGGGATCGAGCACGTCCCGACGATCGTCGGGATGCGCCGCTCGCTGGTCGACCAGGGGATGATCGAGCCCGGGCTCCAGACTGCGCTCACCAACCTGGGCAAGCAGGGCAACTCGTTCGGCCAGTCCGGCCGGCTGCGCGGCCGCTGGTCCGACGGCCTGCCCACCCCGATCCGGGATGCCCGCCGCGAGTCGGTCGACTGGCTCTGGTTCGTCGGCGACTTCGCCTCGTTCGACGCCCGGGTGCAGGCGGCGACCCGGCTCGTGGCCCGCGTCTTCCAGACGGCCGGGGTCGATTTCGGAATCCTGTTCGAGGGCGAGCGGAACGCCGGGAACGACGTCCGGCGGGTCGGCGAGGAAGGCCTGTTCGAGATGCTCGTCGAGCACAACGTCGGCCAGCTCGAGAAGGCGCGCTTCCGGCGGATCGTGACCACGGACCCGCACACGCTGAACACGCTCCGGTTCGAGTACCCGCAGTTCGGGACGAACTACGAGGTCTGGCACTACAGCGAGTTGCTGAGCGCGCTCTTCCGCGACGGTCACCTGACGGCGACCGCGCCGGTCCCGCGGCGGGTGACCTATCACGACCCGTGCTACCTCGCCCGCTACAGCGAGGTCACGATCGCACCGCGCGAGGTCCTCGCGGCGGTCGGGGCCGAGCTCGTCGAGATGCCCCGCAACCGGGCCAACACGTTCTGCTGCGGGGCCGGCGGGGGGCGGATCTGGATGGATGACTCGGGGCTGCGCGAGCGGCCCTCCGAGCAGCGGATGCGCGAGGCCGCCACGCTCGACGGCGTCACCGACTTCGTCACCGCCTGTCCCAAGGACCTCACGATGTACACCGCGGCGGCCAAGGCGACCGGCCTCGACGGGCGGCTGGCCGTCAGCGACCTGATCGAGCTCGTGGCGGCGGCGATCGAGCTCGGGCCGGAGGTGCCCAGCGGCGGGAGCGACGCCCTCGAGGGCGGAGCGACCGCGGGGGCCGGCGCGGGGCTGGGCGGAGCGACGGCGGTTGGCTCCGGACCGAGCCGCGCGGGAGCGGCCGGATGAACGGCGATGCCCTGCTCGAGGCGCTTGCCGCCGGGCTCCGGCGCCGGGTGGCCGAACAGCGCCGGGCCGAGGCGCGCCTGGCGGACTTCGCCTTCCGGGAGGCCGAGCCCAGCGCCGGTCCGGCCGCCGCGCCACCCTCCGCCGCCTCACGCTCCGCCGCGCCGGCCGGGACAACCGCCTGGCGTTACTACCTGCTCCGGACGCTCCGCAGCGCCGGCGAGGCCGAGACGCTGGCCCTGCTCGAGATGCTCCGCGACGGACCGCGCCCGATCGCGGGGCTCGCGGTGCCCTCCGCGGCGGCGCCGTGGGCCGGCGACCGGGTGGCCGGCGCGGACTGGATCGGGGGCCTGGCCGCCGCCGGGTTGGTCAGCCGCGAGCTCGAGACCGACCGGGTCGCACTCGCTCCGCTCGGGTCGGCCCTGCTCGACCTCGTCGTCGAGCTCGAGCGCCGGCTGAACGCGGACCCGCCTGCCGACGAGACGGCCACGC
>JAKAHU010000039.1 GCA_021825385.1 Chloroflexota bacterium
CCCCGCGCGCCCCGCGACCGATGACCCGACCACGACCGATGACCCGACCGCGACCGACCGGGCCGTCGCACCCGGCGCACGAGCCACTGCCGCAAACGGCGGCTCCAGGTGGAACGATCCGGCCGGCCGTGTCGGGGATCGTGCTCGCCGGGGGGCGGTCGCGCCGGTTCGGCGGCGACAAGCTGGGCGCCCTCGTCGATGGGCGCACCCTGCTCCAGCGCTCGGTGGAGGCGGTCGGGACCGTCTGTCGCGAGGTGCTCGTCGTTCTCGCCCCGGACGCCCCGGAGCCCGATCTGCCCGTCGGCCTGCCGGTTCCTCTTCGGTTCGTCCGCGACCCGGAGCCGTTCGGCGGCCCGCTGGTCGGGATCGCCGCCGCGCTCGCCCAGGCCAGCCAGCCGGTCGCGCTCGTCGTCGGCGGCGACATGCCCTGGCTCGAGGGCGAGGTCCTGGCCCTGCTCGTGAGCGAGCTCGAGGCCTCCGGCCGCCAGCTCGCCGCCCTCGTCAGCGGTGACCGGGCCGAGCAGCTGCCGATCGCGGTGCGCGTCCCGGCGGGCCGTGCGGCCGCCGAACGGCTGGTCGAGGCCGGCGAACGGAGGCTGACGGCGCTCCGGCAGGAGATCGAGACGAAGCTCGTCGACGAGGCGACCTGGCGCCGCCTCGACCCGGCCGGCCGGTCGTTGCGTGACGTCGACCGGCCGGGCGACCTGGCCTCCGCTGGTCCGGAGGAGCCGCGGCCCTGAGCGGGCCAGTGTCCGGGCCAGGGCCGCCGGCTCCAGACACGGCGCGGCCCCTGCCCGCCGACGATCGCCGACTATCATTGCCGGCCATGACCGAGCTCCACCTGCTCCACGCCGGTTACGCCCACGACCGCGTGGCCAGCAGCGTCGTCCTCGTCCGCGACGGCGACGCGCTGATCGTGGCCGATCCGGGGATGGTCGCCCGGCGCTCGCTGATCCTCGATCCGCTGGCCGCCCTCGGCGTTGCCCCGGAGGCGGTGACCCACGTCTTCCTCAGCCACCACCACCCCGATCACACGCTCAACGTCGCCCTCTTCCCGAACGCCGAGGTCGTCGACTTCCGAGCCCGCTACAAGGACGATCTCTGGTTCGACCACGAGGGCGACGGCCATCGCCTCGGCCCACGGACGCAGCTCTGGCAGACGCCCGGCCACACCGAGGAGGACGCGACCCTGATCGTCGAGGCCGACGACGCGGTCTACGCCCTGACCCACCTCTGGTGGCGCTCCGACCGGACGCCGGCGATCGACCCGCTGGCCTCGGACCAGGCGGCCCTGGAGCGCGGCCGGGAGCGTGTCCTCGAAGCGGTCGACGTCGTCATCCCCGGCCACGGCGAACCGTTCCGGGTGCGCCGGGCCCGTCCCTGAAGGGACCCTCGATCAGCGGGTCGCGCCGGCCGTCTCGGCGAGCACGGCCGGGGCGTCCGAGTCGCTCTCGAGCGACGCCTCCCCGGCGCCCAGGAGCTCGAGGATCTCGCCGATCGGGCGATGGATCGCCGTCAGGATCGGGGTGTCGCGGACCGTCGAGCGGCGCCCCTCGGTCGCCCGGAGGTCGCGGACGAGGGCACCGAAGGCCGGCAGGTCGTCGGTCTCGTAGGCCACCACGAAGTCCTGGTCGTCGAGCCCGAACGAGTAGGCGAGCAGCTGGCGGACCTGAGGGTAGGCCCGGCCAACCCGCATGTGCTCATTCATCGAGCCCTGGCGCACCTCGCGCGAGAGGAGGTACCAGTCGGCCGACTTCGTGAACGGGTAGACGATCAGGTAGCGACTCCGCTCGCCCTCGAAGAGCGACTGCTCCTGGCTCGTCGGCCGGGCGACGTACTGCGAGTCACCGATCAGGCCGAGGAAGCTCTCGCGCACGGTCAGCCAGCGGCCGAGTCCGCTGCGCAGGGTCCGGGCCGCCGCCAGCTCGAGCTCGTCGAGCGAGCCGGCCAGGCGCCAGACCAGCAGGTCGGCGCCGGCCTGGAGCCCGATCATCGAGTACGTGACCGTGACCACCTCGGGGTCCGCGTCGACCGCCTCGGCGAAGGCGTCCGCGGTGCGTCGCCGCTCGGCGGCCGGCAGGTGCCGCCAGGCCGGGTCGAGGCCGAGGGCGAGGGCGTGGACGTAGCGCCGATTCATCGGTTCTCCTCCCGGAGCCAGCGGGCCGCATCGGCGGCCAGGTAGGTGATCAGGATGTCCGCCCCGGCCCGGGCGATCGCGGTCAGGAGCTCGAGCCCCGCCCGGCGCCGGTCGATCCAGCCGCGCTCGGCGGCCGCCTCGAGCATCGCCAGCTCGCCGGAGACCTGGTAGGCGGCGAGCGGGAGGTCGAACCGCTGGCGGGCGAGGGCGAGCAGGTCGAGCGAGCTGATCGCCGGTTTGACCATCAGGATGTCGGCGCCCTGGTCGGCGTCGGTCATCAGCTCGCGCATCGCCTCGCGGCCGTTGGCCGGGTCCATCTGGTACGTGCGTCGATCGCCGAACGCGGGCGTCGACCCGGCCGCGTCGCGAAACGGGCCGTAGAGCGCCGAGGCGTGCTTCGAGGCATAGGCCATGATCGCCGTGTCGCCGTGGCCGGCCTGATCGAGCGCCTCCCGGAGCGCGAGCACCTGGCCATCGAGCATCGCCGAGGGCGCGACGATGTCGGCGCCCGCCGCGGCGTAGGCGACCGCGGCGTCGGCCAGCCGGGCGAGTGAGCGGTCGTTCGCGATCCGCTCCCCGTCGAGGATCCCGCAGTGGCCGTGAGTCGTGTACTCACACAGGCAGACGTCGGCCATCAGGACCAGCGGCAGGCCGCTCGAGCGGAGCGCCCGGAGTGCCTCCGGGACCGGCCCCGCCGGGTCCGCCGCGGCCGCGCCGTCAGGGTCCTTCGCGTCCGGGATCCCGAACAGGAGGACGCCCCCGACGCCAAGCTCGGCCAGCTCGCGGCCGGCGGCCACGGTCCCATCGAGATCGAGCCGGGCCTGACCCGGCAGCGACGCGATCGGTTCCGAGCCCGGGCGTTCGTGGACGAAGAGCGGGGCAACCAGCCGGGCGGGATCGAGGCGTGTCTCGCGGACGAGGGCCCGCCGGGCGGGGGATGCGCGCAGACGGCGCAGACGGTGCCCGCTGGGTAGGTCGGTGGCGAGGTCGGGCCGGGTGACCGTCATCGGGATGATTCCGGTGGCCGGGCGGGTCGATCATGCCGCGCCCGCAGCCGCCGTGGGCCGGCGCCGAGCGAGTGCCCGGTCATCATCGCCACGAGCAGCCGATCCATCGCGTTCTCCGCGTCGGTCAGCAGGGCGGTCGCTTCGCGGGTGTCGAGCCCGCGCTTGCGGGCGATCGTGGCGAGCTCGTCGACGAACGGGCTCCGGAAGCGCAGGAAGCCCTGGACCGCCTCGGTCATCGACGAGCCGAGGGCGGCGACCTCCCGGCCGTAGTCGGCGGCCAGGCGCTCGGCTTCGCGCAGCCGGTCGGCGGCCAGCGCGGCGTCATCGGCATCGAGGTGGTCGAGGAGGAGCGTCACGAGCCGCCGCCCGCGCTCGCGGAAGGCGATCCGGTCCGCCTCGGACATCGCCACCGCCCAGGGGGTGGCGGGCGCCCGGGAGCCGACCCGACGCGAGTGGTAGGCCCGGGCGATCCGCTCCGGCGAGACGCCGAGGCGGAGCAGGGTGGGGCGGTGGGGCCGGCTGGCCGGCAGCAGCGCGACGATCGCGGTCCGCGAGAACCGCCGGTGGCCGCCGGGGGTCGTGAAGACCGGGACTCGGCCCCCGTCGGCCCAGCGTCGGAGCGTGCCCCGGGCGATCCCGAGCAGCGTGCTCGCCTCGCCCAGGCTGATCCAGTCCGTGGTTCGCTCGTGGTCAACCCTGGTCACACCCGAACCTCACGAAATATCCCTCAAACTGGCACAGCATATCGTAGACTCTACGCACCGTCGCCGGGGAGCGTTCCCGGTCCAACCGGCAGGCTGCCGTCGACGGGCGTCCGGAGAGGCCCCGCTCCCGCACCGTGCCCCCCCGCGGTGCCGTCGAGCGGGGCCTCTCCGGCCTCACGATGGCCGGTCGCGGCCCGCGCCCTATCGCCCCGGCCGAGCGCCCCGGGCGGACCGCCCGGACGGGACGCTCGGCCCTACCTGGGCCGCGGCCGGTGCGCCAGATTCGGCCCGGGACGACCGCCGGGCTCACGGCGGAGCGCCGGCTCGCCTATCCTCGGACCTGCCGGGTCGGGTCGCCTGTCAGCCCGCGACCCCCGGGAAAGGATGTCGCAGATGGCACCTCGTCGTGTCGTCATCATGGGAGCCGCCGGTCGCGACTTCCACAACTTCAATGTGGTCTATCGCGATGACCCCGCGGTCGAGGTGGTCGCCTTCACCGCGACCCAGATCCCCGGGATCGCCGATCGGGTCTACCCGGCCCTGCTCGCCGGCCCGCGCTACCGCACCGGGATCCCGATCGTGCCCGAGGAGCAGCTCGAGCGGCTCGTTCGGGACGAGCGGGTCAACGAGGTCGTCTTCGCCTACAGCGACGTCAGCCACGAGCAGGTGATGCACGCCGCCTCGCGGGCGCTGGCGGCCGGGGCGGACTTCGCGCTGCTCGGTCCGCGCCGGACGATGCTCCGCAGCCGGCGCCCGGTCGTGGCCGTGTGCGCCGTGCGCACCGGTGCCGGCAAGAGCCAGACCAGTCGCCGGGTGGCCAGCCTGCTCGAGGCATCCGGCCTGAGGGTCGTCGTCGTCCGCCATCCGATGCCCTACGGCGACCTCGTCGCCCAGCGCGTCCAGCGCTTCGCCAGCCACGCCGACCTGGACCGCCAGGGCACGACGATCGAGGAGCGCGAGGAGTACGAGCCCCACCTCGACGCGGGGCGTGTCGTCTACGCCGGCGTCGACTACCAGGCGATCCTGGAGGAGGCGGACAGGGAGGCGGAGGTCATCCTGTGGGACGGCGGCAACAACGACCTGCCGTTCTACCGGCCGGACCTGCATATCGTCGTCGCCGATCCGCTCCGGCCGGGCCACGAGTTGACCTATCACCCCGGGGAGACGAACCTGCGCCTGGCCGACGTCGTGGTCATCAACAAGATCGACTCGGCCGACGCCGCCGGGCTGGCCGTCGTCCGGCGCAGCATCGAGGCGGTCAATCCGCTCGCAGCGGTGATCGAGGCCCGCTCGACGCTCAGCCTGGTCGGAGGCGAGGTCACCGGCCGGCGTGTGGCGGTCGTCGAGGACGGTCCGACGCTGACCCACGGCGGCATGACCTACGGGGCGGGGACCGTCGCCGCCCGCCGGTTCGGGGCCGCCTTCGTCATCGACCCGCGGCCGTACGCCGTCGGCAGCCTGGCCGAGACCCTTCGCCGCTACCCGGACCTCGAGCCCCTGCTGCCCGCGATGGGCTATGGTCCGGCCCAGATGCGCGAGCTCGAGACGACCCTGAACGCGCTCCCGGTCGACGCCATCCTGGCCGCCACGCCGATCGATCTGACCCGGATCCTGCGCCTCGACAAGCCGGTCATCCGGGTCCGGTACGAGCTCGAGGAGGTGCGCGGGCCCTCGCTCGCGAGCCTTCTCGAACCGATCGTCCGCGCCGCCCGCGAGACCGTGCCGAGATCGGGCTGATCGCCCACCCGGCCCGGGCCGATCATCCGCCCGGGATCCACACGAGAGGAGACGACGATGACGACCGATCCCGCGCCGGTCCGCCACTTCCTGACCCTCGACGTTCTCGGCCCGGAGGGGCTCCGGCTGCTCCTCGGCCTGGCCCACCGGGCGAAACGTGAGCCGGCGGCCTTCCGCGGCGCGCTCCCCGGCGGCCGGGTCGGGATGATCTTCGACAAGCCCTCGACCCGGACCCGGGTCAGTCTCGAGACGGCGTCCTGGGGATTGGGCATGCTCCCGATCGTCCTCCGACCCGACGAGCTGCAACTCGGCCGGGGCGAGACGATCGCCGACACGGCCCGGGTCCTGTCGCGCTATCTGTCGGCGATCGCGGTTCGCACGTTCGCCCAGGCGACGGTCGAGGAGCTGGCCGCGAACGCCTCGATCCCGGTCGTCAACGCCCTGACCGACGAGCACCATCCGCTCCAGGCGCTGGCCGACGTGATGACCCTCGAGGAGGAGTTTGGCACCCTCGCCGGCTGCCGGCTGGCCTACGTCGGCGACGGCGACAACGTCTGCCACTCGCTGGCCCAGGCGGCGGCCCTGGGCGGCTTCCGGCTGGCGATCGCGACCCCCGTCGGCTACGAGCCGGATCCAAGGATCATCGAGGCCGCCCGGGAGCTGGCCGTCGCAACCGGGGGCGAGATCGAGCTGAGCCACGATCCGCTGGCCGCGGTCGAGGGCGCCGACGCCGTCTACACCGACGTCTGGACCTCGATGGGCCGCGAGGCCGAGCAGGCCGCCCGGCGGGAGGCGTTCCGGGACTTCAGGGTGGACGCCTCGCTCATGGCCCGCGCCGCCCGCCACGCGATCTTCCTCCACTGCCTGCCCGCCCATCGTGGCGAGGAGGTGACGAACGCGGTGATCGACGGCGGCCAGTCGCGGGTCTGGGACCAGGCCGAGAACCGGCTCCACACCGAGCTGGCCCTGCTCTACACCCTGATCACCGGCGACGCCGCCGGTGATCGGATCTAGGATCCCTCAGCGGTCGAGCGTGGCGACGACGTTCAGTCGGACGTAATCGATTCGCGGCCCAGGCAGACGGTCGGCGACGGCGCGCACGAACCCCTGCCGCTCATCCGCCGGCAGTCGGTCGAGATGGGCACCGAGGACGACCGTGGCGAGATACGTTTCGAATGGCTCGCCCGGCTCGAACTCGGTCGGTTCCGGGTGCCGCCAGACCTCGATATCCCTGAAGCCGGCCCTCTCCAGCCGGGCCGTCGTGGCCTCCGGGGTCTCGAAGTGGGCTGGCCCGAGCCAGCCGTCGCCGAGCGTGGCCAGCACGGCCCGAATCGAGTCGATGTTCCCCGCGCCACCGAACTGGGCGACCAGTTGCCCGCCCGGCCGGAGGGCGGCCGCCAGGTTCTCGAACAGGGCGTCGTGATCCGGCACCCAGTGGAACGTCGCCGTGGAGAGGATCGCGTCGACCCGCCCAGACAGTGGAAGCGGCCGGCCGAGGTCGGCGACGACGTACTCCACCCGGTCGCCGAAGCGGGCGAGACGGCGGCGGGCGGCGACGATCATCGCGGCCGACCCGTCGAGGGCCACGACCCGGCCGTTCGGCAGGCGCTCGAGGAGCTGCTCGGTCACCCGCCCCGAGCCGCAACCGGCGTCCATCACGCGCTCGTCGCCACGGAGCTCGAGGCGGTCGAGGAGGGCCCCACCCCAGCGGGTCATCGGGTCGGCGACGCGGTCGTACGCCGCGGCGTCCCATTCGCGGGCGATCGTCAGTCCCCCGCGGCGGCCCGCTCGACGGCGCTGGCCGGCTCGCCGTCCGGGCCAAGGGCGTTGACCAGGGTGCCCCCGGCGAGCAGGGCGGCCGCGACGCCCATGGCCAGGTGGAAGGCGTCGGTCGAGGCGATCTTGGCCGCCGCGACCACCCCCGGCGGGACGACCGCCGCGGGCGGGTTCAGGGGTGCCACGAGCGCCCGGAAGTCAGCCGTCGAGGTGTCGAGTCCGGGGACGAGCGTCCCGAGCGTGCCATAGAAGCCGGCCGTGATGGCGACGAAGATGAGCGCTCCCAGGAGCGGTTGTCCGACCCGCGAGACGGCGTTGTTGATCGCCGAAGCCAGGCCGGCCTGGCGGACCGGCACCGAGCTCATGAGCGCGCTCGTGAGCGGGGCCACGACGAGCGACATCCCGAGACCGGCCAGCACCAGCCCGGGCAGCACGTCGACGAGGACGTCGCCCGGCGGGAGGAGCGAGTCGGGCCGGGCCAGCTCGGCCTCCCAGGCCCGGCTGGTGGCCGGGATCCGGGCCAGCCAGAGCGTCCCGGCCGCCATCAGGGCGGGGCCCGCGACGAGGAAGCGCCGAAAACCGATCCGGCCGGCGAGCGCGCCGACCCGGGTCGAGAGGAGCATCAGGAGCAGCCCACTCGGCAGGGACAGCATTCCGGCCGCGAGCGGGCTGTAGCCGAGCGTCCCCTGGAAGAAGACGGCCTGGAAGGCAAGCGTGACGTACAGGGCGCCGTAGATCAGGAAGGTCGACAGGTTCAGGATTGCGAACCGGCGGACGCGGAACAGTTCGAGCGGCACGAGCGGGTCGGCGCGGCGGGCCATGAGGACCGGGAAGGTGACGAGCGCGATCGATCCGACCCCGAGGGCGAGGAAGGCGATCGGGTCCGTCCAGTCACGCTGCTGGCCCCGGATCGCCCCGAAGGCCAGGCCCCCGACCGCGATCGCCCCGACCAGCGCTCCAAGCCAGTCGAAGTGCTCGGGAGCGCGCTCGTCCCAGCTCTCCTCCATGTACCGACGGGTGGCGTAGAGCGCGACGGCCAGGAGCGGAAGGTTGATCAGGAACGCCATCCGCCACGAGATCGTGCCCACCAGGACCCCGCCCACGATCGGCCCGAGGACGATCGTGGCCGAGGTTGCCGCGGCCCACAGCCCGAACGCCCGAGCCCGGGCCGGACCCTCGAAGGTGGCGGCGATGATCGCCAGCGAGCCGGGCACGAGGAGGGCGCCGGCCGCGCCCTGGAGGACGCGTGCGGCAACGAGCAGCTCGAGGCTCGGCGCCAGGCCGCACAGGACCGAGGTGAGCCCGAAGCCGGCCAGTCCGATCGTGAACATCCGTCGCCGCCCGAGGTGGTCGCTCAGCGCCCCCGCCAGGATCAGCAGCGCGGCGAGGGTGGCGAGGTAGCCGCTGGTCACGTAGGTCTGGCCCTCGAGGACGCCGACGACGCTCGCCGGCAGCTCCTGGCCGATCCGCTTCAGGGCGACGTTCACGACCGTCCCGTCGAGGAAGACCGTCCCCGAGCCGAGGATCGCGGCAACCATCGTCCAGCGCTGGCTCGTCGTCACTGGCTCCTCCTGGGCGGTCCCGATTCCTCGGGGCGAGGTCCCGGTTGGCACATCGTAGCGCCCGCAGCTCCGCCAGCACCATCGGGGTAGACTCTTGGCCACGATGCCTGGTCCCGTGGCGCTCGTTGGTGCCGGCGAGTTCACCCCCGCGATGGTCGAGATCGACCGCGGCCTGCTCCAGGCGACCGGGCGACGCCGGCCCCGGGTCGCCGTGGTGCCGACCGCCTCGGCCCCCGATGGCGAGGTGACGTTTCGGCGCTGGGCCGCCCAGGGGATCGAGCACTTCAGCGCCCTCGGCGCCGAGGTGGAGGCGGTGCTCGTCCGCAACCGGGCCGAGGCCGACGATCCCGAGCATGCCCAGGCGGTCGGCGAAGCGGACCTCATCTACTTCTCGGGCGGCAAGCCCGACCACCTGCTCGAGGTGCTCGAGGGAAGCCTCGTCTGGACCGCCGCCCTCGAGGCCCATGCCCGCGGAGCGGTCCTGGCCGGCTGCTCGGCGGGGGCGATGGTCCTGGCCGCGCGCCAGCCACGGCTTCGGCGCCGGGTGCTGCCGTTTCCCCTCGGCTGGCAGACCGGACTCGGGATCGTGCCCGGCACCGCGGTCCTGCCGCACTACGACCGGTTTCCGGAGGCGCTGGCGGCGATCGTCGTCCTCCAGGCTCCCCGCGGGACGACGATCCTGGGCATCGACGAGGAGACCGCCCTCGTCGGGCGCGACCGATCCTGGCAGGTCCAGGGACAGGCCCGGGTCACCGTCTGGCAGGGGCACCGCCGGGTCCGGCTCCGGGCGGGCGACGTCCTGCGCCTCTGATCAGGTTCAAGCAGGCCCGGTTGGCAGGCCTGGTTGGGCGTTCCCGTGTCCGCGGCGAGCCACGCCGGCGAACCTCCCGCGATCGCGGCGAACCTTTTGCGACGCCGGCGAGTATCACCTGTCAGCGAGTCGGACGGCCGGCACCGGGCCGGCTCGTCAGTCGCGACCGGCTCGTTCCCGGGTCCTCACCTCGTGAAGAGCCGGCCCCCTGCCGGTCGCGACTCCACCGCCCTGGCGGATCCGTCACGTCCCGGGGCCGATGCCCCTGGCCGGCCATGACGCCCGACCGGGCGGGTTCCGGGAGCGCCGGCCGAGGGCGCCGGCTCGGGCGGGGCCTGGTCGGTCGCGCCTATTGCGGCCTGACCGCCCGGAAGCAGTCCGAGCAGTAGACCGGGCGATCCATGCGCGGCTTGAATGGGACCTGGGCCTGATTGCCGCAGCGCGAGCAGACGACCGCGAAGTACTCGCGTTCGGGGCGCTCGCCCCGCTCGTAGCCGCGCGGCCCGCCGATCTCGCGGACGTCGTAGCCGCTCTCGCGTGCCTGGCGGCGGCTGGCCCGGCAGGTCGGGCAGCGCTTCGGGTCGGACACGAATCCCTTCTGGGCGTAGTACTCCTGGTCCGCGGCGGAGTGGATGAACTCGACGCCGCAGTCGACACAGCTCAAGGTTCGATCGACGTAGGTCACGATGATCCTCCCGGACCGATGTTCCATTGGCGCGTCCTTGGGAGGACAGCCCGTGGTCGGGACGAGCGTATCGGCGGAGGGAGCCGGGGCCGCGCGACCCAGGTGCAGGCTCTCGTGATCCCAGGCGGGGCGCACCGGTGATTCGGTTGCCCGAGGATACCACCGGCCCGGCCGGGATGCCCCCCAAGGCGATCGCCGACTGCCGGTGCCCCCTCGTCTCGGTATACTCCCGGGGAGTACCGATCGGCGCTGGTCCGATCGACCCGCCGGCGACCAACGATCGGCCCGGCAGCAAGGCAGCGGAGGAACTGACGATGGCAACCGCGATCGACCCGGTGTGCGGGATGGAAGTCGAGACCGACGACGCGCCGTATACGGCCGAGCACGAGGGGACGACGTACTACTTCTGCGGCAAGGGCTGCCTGCTCGACTTCAAGGAGGATCCGGGGAAGTTCCTCGCCCCCGACTACCGGCCTGGGATGGATCACGACTGATCGGCGCCAGCCGATACGTCGCAGCTAAGCGGCCGGGCCGAGAATGGCCGCCTGGCGGATTCGGACGGGCACGCAGCGGAGATGGTCCACCGCCGTGAGCGCGGCGCGCGCCGCCGCCAGGGAGGTCGAACGTGCCCGAGATCAGGATCCAGCTTGCCCGTCTCGTTCGCGGCCTCGTGATCGTCGCCACCTCGGCGGCGGTGCTGACCGCCGGGGTCGGCGCTGTCCTGCCGGCGGGGATCCGCTGGTAGGGCCGGGCCGACCCCGGCAGGGGATCGCCGGCGACGGTCGATGGCCGGCTCGGCTCCTGCTCAGCGGGATGTCGGGCCGGCCCCGCCGTCCCGGGAGAGCCGCTGGGAGAGATAAACCGGGATCGCCGAGAGGAGGATGAGGAAGACCGCCACGACGTTGACGATCGGGCGCTGATTCGCCTGCCGGAGATGGTTGAGGATCCAGATCGGGATCGTCTCCTGGGTGCCGGCGGTGAACGTCGTGACGATGATCTCGTCGAACGACAGGGCGAAGGCGAGCAGGCCGCCGGCGAGGAGGGCGGACCGGATGACGGGGAATGTCACGTGGCGGAAGGTCTGCCAGGTGTCCGCCCCGAGGTCCATCGAGGCCTCCTCGATCGAGCGAGACGAGCGGCGCAGCCGGGCGATGACATTGTTGTACACGACGACGACGCAAAACGTGGCGTGACCGACCACGATCGTGAACGGGGTGAACCCGATTCCAGCCGTGTTGATCGTTGCGTTCAGGGCCATCCCGGTGACGATCCCCGGCAGAGCGATCGGCAGGACGAGGGCAAACGAGATCGTGTCGCGGCCGAAGAAGCGGAAGCGATGGACCGCGAACGCCGCCAGCGACCCGAGGACCAGGGCGATCAGGGTGGCCGAGAGGCCGACCTGGACCGAGAGCACGAGCGCGTCGCGCACGGATGGGTTGTCGAGCGCGGCCGCGAACCACTCCGTGCTGAACTGCCGGATCGGCCAGGCCTGGGTGCGCTCGGCGTTGAAGGCGTAGAGCGCGATCACGATGATCGGGATGTACAGGAACGCCAGGACCGCGCCGGCCGCGATCCGGAGCCCAATCCGACTCATCGGCCCATCTCCATCAGAGCGCCTCGAACGCGCCCAGCCGGCGGGCGATCAGCAGGTAGATGGCCATGATCAGGACCGGCACCGTGGCAAAGGCGGCGGCGAAGGGCACGTTGTTGGAAACGCCCTGGCTCTCGTAGATCACGTTGCCGATGAACTGGCTGTTCGACACCAGGGTCGGCGTGATGTAGTCACCCAGGGTCAGGGAGAAGGTGAAGATCGAGCCGGCCACGAGGGCCGGCAGCACGATCGGCAGGACGACTCGGCGGAAGGTCGTGGCGCCCCGCGCGCCGAGGTCGGCCGACGCCTCGAAGTAGGAGTTCGGGATCCGCTCGAGCCCGGTGTAGATCGGCAGGATCATGTACGGCAACCAGATGTAGCTGAACACGAGCCACATCGAGAAGTCGGACACGCCCGGGCTGAAGCCCGGCAGGCCGAGTTGCTGGACGGTCCAGTCGACCAGCCCGTTCGGGGCGAGGATCACCCGCCAGGCGTACACCCGGACGAGGTAGCTCGACCAGAGCGGCAGGAGGACGAGCATGAACAGGATCGAGCGCAGTCTGGGTGCCGCGACCCGGGCCATGTAGTAGGCGATCGGGAAGGCGATCACGATGTCCGCCAGGGTGACCAGGACGGCGATCGTCACCGTGCGCAGGGCGACGGTCCGGTAGACCGGCTCGCCGATCAGTCGCTCGAAGTTGGTCAGGCTGAACTCGCGAACGACGGCCGAGGTTGCCGGGTCGAGATACCAGAAGGCAGCCACGAGCAGAACCGCGAGCGAGCCGAGGTAGACCACGCCGAACCAGCCGATCGGCGGCGTCAGGAGGATCAGGAGCTGGGCTCGCGGGTGGCGGTAGAGCGTCGCCAGGAGGCGGCGGCGGAGGCCGGCCGGTGGTCCTGGTCGAGCGGTCGGGGCGGGCGTCATCGTGGGGCTCAGGTCGCTGGGGTGGGCGATGTTCGTTCGGCCGACCGGGAGCCGGCGCACGGCCCCCGGTCGGCAAATCGATCCTCAGGCCGAGGTCAGCTCTTGATCTCGGTCCACTTCTGGGTCCAGATCGAGTAGTCGACGCAGGTCTGGCCGCGGCTGTCACCGCAGTCCTGGAGCGGCGTCTTCCAGAAACTGATCGCGTTGTAGAAGCTCTGGTCGGTGACCCGGTAGAGCGTGCAGAAGTCCTTCACGCCGTACGAGCCGTACCCCTTGTCGAGGATCTCGCACGCCTTCGGGTTGGCCGGGGCCTCGCCGAAGTACTCCGCCACCTGCGCCTGGACCTCCTTGGTGACCATCCAGCCCATCCAGAGGTACATGCAGTTCGGGTTCTTGGCCTTGGCCGACATCATCCAGGTGTCCGCCCAGCCGGTCATCCCCTCGCTCGGCACGACCGCGTCGACCGCGACGCCGGATGCCTTGAGCGTGTTCACCTGGTACGGCCAGGTCGTGCCCACCACGGTCGTGCCGTTCGTGAAGTTGTCGATCTCGTCGGTGTAGAGCGACCAGTACTTGCCGACCCACGGCCGCTGCTGCTTGAGCAGGTTGACCGCGGCGTCGAACTGGGGCTGCGTCAGCTCGTACGGATCGGTGATCCCCAGCTCGGGGTTGTGGGCCTTCAGGTAGAGGGCGGCGTCAGCGATGTAAATCGGGCTGTCGTAGGCCGTGATCCTGCCCTGGTAGGGCTTCGAAGCGACCGGGTCGAAGACGACGTCCCAGCTCGTCGGGGCCGGCTTCACGATGTCGGTCCGATACATCAGCAGGTTGCCGCCCCAGCCGTGGGAGACGCCGTAGTGCTTGCCGTTCACCGTGTTGTGGGGCGGCGACTGAAGGAACGGAGCAATGTCGTTCCAGTCCGGGATGAGCGCCGGGTTGATCTCGGCGACGTCGCCGTTGGCGATCAGCCGGTTCGTGGCGTCACCGGAGGCCGAGACCCCGTCATAGACGGTGCCGCCTCCCTGGCGCATCAGGGTGACCATCTCGTCGGAGGTGTTGGCCGGCTTCAGGTTCACCTGGCAGCCGGTCTTCTTCTCGAACGGATTGACCCAGTCGTACTCCTTGACGTTGGAGCCGTCCTCGGCGTACCCGGGCCAGATGATCAGGTTCAGCTGACCTTCGCCCGGCCCGATCGAGGTGGGCAGGTTCGAGCTTGGGGCCGCGCTGGCCGACTCGGCCGGGGCACTCCCCGGTGCACTCGGAGTGGCGCTCGCCGCCTCGCTGGCCGAGGGCGCGGTCGTTGCACCGCCGCCCGTGCAGGCGGTCGCGAGCAGAGCGACCACTGCCGCCACGGCCGTGGTCCTGCGGGTCATCATCGTTCTCCTCCTCCTGTGTTCCGGTCCGGACCGAACCCCGTCACTGCGCGACGGGGAGCGTGTGCTGGCGCTTCCAGACGAGCCGTACCGCCCGTCCCTGCGCTGCCAGGGCCTCCATGGATGACGTGGCCAGGTTCTGCTGGGTGACCACCAGCTCCCCGCCGACGTCGAGGGCGACGTGGTAGCGGGTGTCCGATCCCAGGTACGCAACCTCCCGGATCCGGCCACTCACCGACAGCTCGTCCGGGCCCGGTGTCTCGCCCGGATCGGCCAGGCGGATCTTCTCCGGCCGGACGGTGAACGTGCCCGCCGAGCCCACGATCGCCCGGGCGGCTTCCCCGGCGAGCAGGTTCGAGGTGCCCACGAACCCGGCCACGAAGACGGTGGCCGGTCGTTCGTAGACCTCCGCCGGGGTGCCGACCTGCTCGATGCGGCCGCGGTTGAAGACGGCCAGGCGGTCGCTCATCGTGAGCGCCTCGACCTGATCGTGGGTGACGTAGATGAACGTGATCCCGACCTGGTGCTGGATCGCCTTGAGCTCGATCTGCATCTCCTCGCGGAGCTTGAGATCGAGCGCCCCGAGCGGCTCGTCGAGGAGCAGGACCCGGGGCCGGTTGACCAGGGCGCGGGCCAGGGCGACCCGCTGGCGCTGTCCGCCCGACAGCTGCGAGGGCCGGCGCTCGTCGTAGCCCTCGAGGCGGACCATGCGGAGGGCGTCGGCGACCCGTCGCCGACGCTCGTCGCGGGGCACCTTGCGGACCATCAAGCCGTAGCCCACGTTGTCGGCCACGTTCATGTGGGGGAAGAGGGCGTAGTCCTGGAAGACCGTGTTGACGTCCCGCTCGAAGGGTGGGTGCCGGGTGACGTCCTCGCCGTGGAGGAGGATCCGGCCGGCGCTCGGCAGCTCGAAACCGGCGATCATCCGGAGCGTCGTCGTCTTGCCCGAGCCGGACGGCCCAAGCATCGAGAAGAACTCCCCGTCACCGACCTCGAGGTTGATGCCGGCCACCGCCTCGACCTCGCCGAAGCGCTTGACGACCCCCTCGAGCCGGACGGCGGGCCCGGTCGCCCGGGCTGGCGGGGCAGGAGAGGCATCGGGATCCGCTGGCCCGCGGCGCAGGTCGTGGGCCGTCCTGTCATGAGGATGCGTCGAGATCGACAAGCGGTTCAGGTCCTTCGGGATGGTGGCGCTCGGGGACGCGACGGCGCTGGGTCCTGGATCGTACCAAACGGGCGACCGCGCCTGCCCCGTTACCTCGGCGATGGGCGGCAGCCGGGTGACGACGCCTGGCACTGTGGGGTCAGGGCACGAGGCTGTCAAGGCGGTTCGAGTCCTGGCCCGCGCTTCGGGACGGGGCCCGCGCTTCGGGACGGGTCCGGCAGCGGGGGAGCCAGTCCAATCGCACGACCCGGGTGAGGTGCCCCGGACGATCGACCCCCGCCGCCCGGCCGACCCGATAGACTGCCTGGCCATGCGCCTCCACCCCGCCGGTCCACGTGCCCTGTCCGGTCTCGTCGTCGCCGTCGCGGTGCTCGCCAGCTGCGCCGGCGGAGACGCCGGGCCGACCCCGTCGATCCGGCCAGGCACCGTCGAGGCGCCGCGCGAGGTGAACATCATCGCCAAGGACTATCTGTTCATCCCGGCCGTCGTCGACCTCGTGCCCGGCGAGACCGTCCTCTTCCACGTCGTCAACGGTGGGCTCGCCGTCCACGAGGTCGTGATCGGCACTCAAACCGTCCAGGACGCCTGGGAGATCGCCGAAGCGGCCACCGTCGACGCTCCGCCCGGCCCGACGCCGGCGGTCAGCGTGTCGCCCGCGGCGGCCGGGCTGCGGGTCGTCGTTCCGTCCGGAGGACGGGAGGACATCCTGTACACGGTGCCCCGGAGCGACGGGCTGATCGTCGGCTGTCACATCCCCGGCCACTACGCCAAGGGGATGCACGTTCCGATCCGGCTCGTGACCCCGGGCGGCTGACGGACGAACGGATCGGCGAGAGGAATCGGCCGCGCCGGGTTCGAGCCGAGCCTGATCGCCCGAGCCGGGCGCGCCGCTCGGGCCGGGGCCACGAGTGATACCCTCATCGGCACCGACGGCGGCGTGCCCGACGCGGTCGCCGTTAACAGTCGCGGGCCCGGCCCGGCCGGGCGAGCCTCGAGGAGAAGAGTCGAAATGGCCTACGTCATCGCCGAGCCGTGTGTCGACGTCCTGGACCAGGCGTGCGTCTCGGTCTGCCCGGTCGACTGCATCCACTTCGACGAGGGCGTCGACCGGATGCTCTACATCGACCCGAACGAGTGCATCGACTGTGGCGCCTGTGAGCCGGAGTGCCCGGTCAACGCGATCTTCCCGGAGGAGTCCCTGCCGCCGGAGTGGGCCGCCTACACCCAGATCAACGCGGTCTGGTACACAGACAAGGCGGCCGCCCGGGCCCAGGTCGACGCGCTCAAGCCTCGCTGACGCCCGTCCCGCTGGAGGCTCGGCTCGAGGACCGGGTCGTTCGCCACGCTCGAGACCAGGGTTGCTCCGGGCGCCCGTGTCCCGGACCGCACCAGGGCTGGCACCGCACGGCGGCCGCCAGGTAACGGCCAGTAAAGGCGGCCCGGCTAGACTGGCCTGATGCGGATCGTCTCGCTCCTGCCCTCGGCCACGGAGATCGTCTTCGCCCTCGGGCTCGGCGACCAGCTCGTGGGGGTGACTCACGAGTGCGACTGGCCACCCGAAGCAGCCCGGATCCCGGCGGTCACCCGGAGCACGCGCGACCTGGCGGACCTGTCATCGCGCGAGATCGATCGCCTCGTGGGCCAGGCGATCCACGGCGGCTCATCGCTCTACGAGCTCGACGAGGCAGCCCTCGAGGCTGCCCGGCCAGACCTGATCCTGACCCAGGAGCTGTGCGCCGTGTGCGCCGTGAGCTACCGTCGGGTGAACGAGGTCGCCCGGGCGATCGACGCCGCGATCACGGTCGTTTCCCTCGAGCCAACCTCGATCGAGGGGATCCTGAACTCGATCGCCACGGTCGGGGCGATGACCGATGCGGAGGAGGCGGCACTCGACGTCGTGGCGGCGCTCCGCAGCCGGCTGCGCAAGCTCGAGGCGCGGGTCGCCCGGCGCCGTGAGCGCGGTCAGGTGCCGGTCCGCGTCGTCGCCCTCGAGTGGCTGGATCCGCCGTTCGTGGTCGGCCACTGGGTGCCCGAGCAGATCCGCCGCTCGGGAGGGTGGGACCTGCTTGGTCGAGAGGGGGAGAAGGCCGTCCCGACGACCTGGCAGGCGATCCGCGAGGTCGACCCCGAGATGCTCCTCCTGATGCCGTGCGGGTTCCACCTGGCCGGGACGGTCAGCGAGTGGGAGCAAACGCCAAGGCCCTCGTTCTGGCGGGAGCTCGAGGCGGTCCGACGGGGCCAGGTCTTCGCCGTCGACGGATCGGCCTACTTCAGCCGCCCCGGCCCGCGGGTGATCGACGGGATCGAGCTGCTGGCCGAGATCTTCGACCCCGACGGGTTCATCGAGACCTCGCCGGCCGGCAGCTGGACACCCCTGCTCTGAGGTCCGGAGCCACGCCGGCGCGTCGCCCGCGGCCGGGCGAGCGCCTCGCCCGCCGGTATACTCGCCCCAATGTCTCCGCTCGAACACACGACGATCGCGACCGTCGGCTCGGGGGTCATGGCCGAGGCGATGATCGCCGGGCTGCTCCGCGGCCAGCTCGTCGAACCGCGCCAGATCGTGGCCAGCCACCCCCGCCGGGAGCGCCGTGAGCAGCTGGCGCAACGGTACGGGATCCGGGTCAGCGCCGGTAACGTCGAGGCGGTCGAAGGCGCGGACGTGATCCTGCTCGCGATCAAGCCCCAGATGCTCGCTCGCGTCGGACGCGAGATCGGCCCCCACCTGCGTCCGGGCCAGCTCGTGCTCTCGATCATCGCCGGGGCGACGACGAAGGCGCTGAGCGGGACCCTCGGCCACCGCCAGGTCGTGCGCAGCATGCCCAATACGCCGGCCCAGATCGGCAAGGGGATGACGGTCTGGTACGCGACGCCCGAGACGACCGCCGCCCAGCGCGCCCAGGCGAGCACGATCCTGCGCGCCCTCGGTCACGAGATCGAGGTCGACGACGAGAAGTTCGTGGCGATGGCCACCGCGGTCAGCGGCACCGGGCCGACGTACGTCTTCCTGGTCATGGAGGCGCTGATCGATGCCGCCGTGCACCTCGGTTTCCCCCGCCACATCGCCCACGACCTGGTGATCGAGACCCTCGAGGGGAGCGCCGCCTTCGCCCGCTCGAGCGACATGCACCCGGCGGTCCTGCGGAACATGGTCACCTCGCCCGGCGGGACGAGCGCGGCCGCCCTCCACGAGCTCGAATCGGGGCGCCTGCGAACGGTCCTGTCCGAGGCGGTCTGGGCGGCCTACCGGCGGACGATCGAGCTGGGCGACCAGCTCGAGGCGAGCCTGGCGGCCCCGGGGCCGCCGGCAGCTTCGGCCGGCCCCCCGGCCGCCACCGCCCCGGCCGCGCCTGCGGCCGACGAACCCGGCTGACCTGGGTCGCACCGCGATGCCCGCCGCCGACCCGCTGCGCGACGTCCTGACGATCGAACGGAT
>JAKAHU010000288.1 GCA_021825385.1 Chloroflexota bacterium
GGATCTGGTCGGGCGCGTTCGAGCACTCGAGCCGGTCCTGGCCGGGGCGATCCACCGCCTCGACGGCCACCCGCTCGTGGGGGAGACCCGGGCGGTCGGCCTGACCGCGGCGGTCGAGCTCCGCTCGGACGTCCTGGCCGCGGACCCGGGAGCCGTCGAGCGGGTGGCCAGCGCGGCCCGCGCGCACGGCGTCCTGACCCGCGGCCTGCGCGGCGTCGCCCTCCAGGTCTCACCGCCGTTCGTGATCAGCGAGAGCGAGATCGACCGCCTCGTCGACGCCTTCGGGGCGGCGCTCGACGACGTGGCGGCGGCGCACACCGGCGCGGCGCGGACCGATGTATCCATGTCCGAGGCAGCTTCGTCAACGAGGTGAAGGACCGGAGCGCGGTCCAGGAACTGACAGGAGCACCTCCGATGAAGCTCGGCCGCAACGAAAGCACCACCGACCGGGTCGTCCGGCTCATCCTCGCCGCCGTCCTCGGGGCGGCGGTCGTCCTCGGTCTCGTCGCCGAGCCATGGTCGTACGTCGTCGGGATCGTGGCGATCGTCCTCGCCTTCACCGCGATCACCGGCTTCTGCGCGATCTACGCCTTGTTCGGCCTGTCGACGACGTCGAAGTCGCCGCGGCACTGAGCGCACGGCCCTGACGGGGATGGGCGGGGAGGAGGGCGACCAGTTTGCCACCGCCCTGGCGGCCGAGCTGCCCCGCCTCGTCCACCTCGCCGCCCGCCTCGTCCGCGACCCGGATGAGGCCGAAGACTGCGCCCAGGAGACGATCATCGGGGCCTGGCGCCGGCGGGACCAGCTGCGTAATCCGGCCGCCCTCGCCCCCTGGCTCCGACGGAGCCTGGTCAACCGGATCATCGACCGCTCCCGGGCCCACCACGACGAGCTCGACATCGATGCCGTCGAGGCCGACTGGCGTGACGACCGCTACTCGGTCGAGCCCGAACAGGTGCTCGAGCGGGCCGAGCTGGTCGACGAGCTCGAGGACGGCCTGACCCGGCTGCCGGTCATCTACCGCGTCCCGGTCATCCTGCACGATGCCCTCGGCTGGACCGCGGCCGAGATCGCGCAGGCGATGGGGGCCGGCCTGCCGGCCACGAAGCAGCGACTACGTCGTGGGAGGATGATGCTCGTGAGCGCTCTCGCCGAGGACGAGGCCCGCCGCCAGGCGAGCCTGGCCCAGCCCCTCCGGTGCTGGCGCGCGCGACGCCAGATCTCCGCCTACCTCGACGACGAGCTCGATCCGGCGACCCGGGCCGCGGTCGAGGGGCACCTCGCGACCTGCCCGACCTGCCCGCCCCTGTACGCCAGCCTCGTCGGGGTGCGAGCGAGCCTGGGCGGGCTGCGCGACCCCGACACGGTCGTCGAGGAGGCGATCGCGGCCCGCATCCGGGTGCGCCTGGGTGAGGAGCGGAGCCGTCCACGGGGCGCCGGGGCCGGCTGAACCCCTTCGAGCGCGATCAGCGGCGCGGTCGCCAGGACGCTGGCCACGCCACGGCCGTCGCGGTCGCGCGCGCTGTCCGGCCGCGTGGCCGTCGCCCATCCGCGGTCGTTTGACGCTCGTTCGGGCGCTGTGCGATAGTCGGCCGGTCTCCATCGTCTCCCGGGGGATCGTCGGCCGGCAGGTCCGTCCCCTCGGCCCTTCATTCCTGGAGTGGGCACCCGTGGTCAGCTCCGCTGCGCCGGCGATCGCGCCGGACACGTCGCCGGGGGGGTCGCCGCTGCTCGACGTGCGCGGCCTCACGAAGCGCTACAGCGGCCTGGTTGCCCTTGCCGACTACTCGCTCCGCCTGCCGGCGGGCACGATCCACGGGGTGATCGGCCCGAACGGGGCGGGCAAGACGACCCTCTTCCACCTCCTGTCGGGGATGGTCCGGCCGTCGTCGGGCACGATCCACCTCCAGGGCGTCGACATCACCCACCTGCCCCCGCACCGGGTCGCCCGGCTCGGGATCGCCCGGACATTCCAGAACATCCGGCTGTTCGGCGACATGTCGGTGATCGACAACGTGAAGGTCGGCGTCCAGCAGCGTCTGCCCGTCTCGCTCTGGTCGACGATCATCACCGGGCCGTCGTTCCGCCGCCGGGAGGAGGAGGTGACCGCCCGAGCGACCGAGCTGCTCGACCTCGTCGGCCTCGCCGACCGGGCCGGCCGGATCGCCCGCAGCCTGCCCTACGGGGATCAACGTCGGCTCGAGATCGCCCGCGCCGTGGCGGTCGACCCGAAGGTGCTCCTGCTCGACGAGCCGAACGCGGGCATGAACCCGTCCGAGACCGGTGAGCTCCTGGCCCTGATCCGGCGGCTGCGCGACCAGCTCGGGATCACGATCATCCTCGTCGCCCACGACATCCCCCTGGTCATGAATCTGTGCGAGCGGATCCAGGTCCTCAACTACGGGGTCCTGATCGCCGACGGGGAGCCGGCGACAGTGCGGGCCGATCCCGACGTGATCGCCGCCTACCTGGGCCAGGCCAAGCATGCTTGAGCTCGACGGCCTCCACGTCCACTACGGCAACATCCGGGCCCTCGAGGGCGTCTCGCTGCGGGTCGCTCAGGGCGAGCTGGTGGCGATCATCGGCTCGAACGGGGCCGGCAAGTCGACCACGCTCAAGACGATCTCGGGGCTCCTCCGGCCGAGCCAGGGCACGATCCGCTACCAGGGCGCCCCGATCGAGCGCGAGCCGACCGACCAGATCGTCCGGCTGGGGATCTCGCACTGCCCGGAGGGGCGGCGGATCTTCGGGCGCCTGACCGTGCGCGAGAACCTGATCCTGGGCGGGATCCAGCGCCCGCCGGCCGAGGTCCGGGCCGATCTCGAGATGATCGGCGAGCTCTTCCCGCGCCTCCGCGAGCGGATGAACCAGGCCGGGGGAACCCTCTCCGGCGGCGAGCAGCAGATGCTCGCGATCGGTCGGGCGCTGATGAGCCGGCCCCGGCTCCTCCTGCTCGACGAGCCCTCGCTCGGCCTGGCGCCGATCATGGTCGAGCGGATCTTCGCCGTGGTCGAGGACCTCAAGCGCCAGGGCCTGACGATCCTGCTCGTCGAGCAGAACGTCCATCACGCGCTCGACGTCGCCGACCGGGCCTACGTCATGGAGACCGGCCGAATCACCCACGAAGGGCCGGCCGCCGCCCTGCGCCACGACCCCCAGGTCGAGCGCTCGTACCTGGGGCACTGAGCGATGGGCGAGTACTTCCTCCAGCAGGTGGCCAACGCCCTGAGCGCGGGCAGCCTGTACGCCCTGATGGCGGTCGGGCTGGCGATGATCTTCGGCATCCTGCGCCTGATCAACTTCGCCCACGGCGACCTGATGATGGTCGGCGCCTATCTCGCCGCGTTCTCGCTCTTCGCGGGCCTGCCGCTCCCGGCGGCAATCGTCACCACGCTCGCCGGCACGGTCGTCGTCGGCCTGGTCATGGAACGGGTCGCCTACCGGCCGATCCGGGGTGGCCCGGACGTGGCGATGCTCCTGACCTCGTTCGCCGTTGGCCAGATCCTCCAGAACGGGACCCTGCTCGTGAGTCGCCTCGGCGGGCAGCCGGTGCAGATCGCGTTCCCGGCCCCGGACCTGCTCAACGGGGTCGTGGCGATCGGCACCCTGACGGTGCCCCGGGTGAACGTCGTGAGCTTCTTCACCGGCGTCGTCCTGCTCGCCCTGCTGACCGTGTTCGTGACCCGGACCCGCCTTGGACTCTCGATGCACGCCGCGGCCGAGGATCTGCCGGCGGCCCAGCTGATGGGGATCAAGGTGAACCTGGTCGTCGCGACCGCCTTTGCCATCGCCTCGGGACTGGCCGCCGTGGCCGGTTTCCTGTACGCCACCCAGGCCGGGCAGATCAACCCGTACCTCGGCTTCACGCCCGTCCTCAAGGCGTTCATCGCCGCCGTCATCGGCGGCTTCGGGAGCATCTCCGGGGCGGCGATCGGAGCCTACGCGCTCGGCTTCCTCGAGGTGATCCCGACCGCCCTGGCCGGAATCGCCGACATCCTCCCGCCGGGCTCGGTCTCGCCGGGTGTCCACGACCTGCTCGCCCAGCTCCTGCCGAGCGGCCTGGCC
>JAKAHU010000289.1 GCA_021825385.1 Chloroflexota bacterium
CCGGGCTCGGCCCCGCTCGCCGCACCGGGCTCGGTCACACCCCGCCGGCCCGCCCGCTCGGTCGCACCCCGCCGACCGGCCCGCTCCCCTCCCCGCCTCCCGACCCCCTGGTCGTCATGGAGGGCGAGCCGCTCGAGTCGCTCGAGCGAGCGCTGGACGCTCGAGCGGTGGAGGCCGAGCCGCTCGGCCAGTTCGGCGAAGGTCGCCTCGGGCGTCTCGCGCCGGGCGTCGGCAACGAGCCGGACGACGTATGGCTGCTCGGCCAGACGCCCGTCGGCCTCGAGCTGCCCGATCGCTGCCAGCTGGCGCGCCGCGGCCGCGACGGCACGCTGGAGGTTCGCCGACTCGGCGTTGATCACCCGGTTGATCTCGCCGCGCAGGGCCCGCGACACCTGGCGCGCCTCGAGCTCGAGCAGGGACGCGCCGGCCCCGATCCGGCGCAGGAAGAGCCCGACCGACGCGGCGCCCTTCCAGGTCACGACGCCCCGCCCGCGCCGGATCCGCCACGAGGCGGGCAGGCCAAGCTCGGCCAGCCGGGCCGCCAGGACGGGTGCCTCGTCGGGCGGGACGACGAACTCGAGGTGGGAGCGCGAGGAGGCGAGGCTGAGCGAGCCACGGGCCAGGAAGCGGCCCCGCAGCCAGGCCAGCCGGCAGTGCTCGGGCGCGCTCGCCCAGTCGAACCGGGCCGGAGCGGACCGCCCCTCGACCGGGTCGGGGTCGATCACCCGGACGTGCTTCGTGCGCCGGCGCTCGCCGAGCAGCCGCCCCGCGTCGGTTACCCGGCCCAGCCGGACGGCCAGGCGGGCCACGGCCGCCTCCCGGGTCGCCAGGGCACTGCCCAGCCCGGCCGACTCGGCGGCCCGATCGCACGGTCGAGCCGGATCGATCGCGGCCAGCTCGGCCCGGATCGCCTGGACGAGATCGCGGTCGGCCTGGCTCATCCGGGCCGGGTCAGGCCGTCCGCACGCCGACCGTGGTCCGGCGCCGGGCGCCACGCTCGCGCTCGGCGAGCCGGAGGAGCGCGGCCGCCAAGCGGGCCGGGTCGTGGTGGTGCGGGTTGCCGGGATCCACGACCTGGTCGAGGACCAGGCGCGGCGCGGCGCCGCTCGCCGGCGGCCAGCGCAGCTGGACCGGTGTTCCGGACCACGTGTCCGGGGCGAGGTCGAGCAGGCGGCTGTTGGCCAGGACGAGGTCCACGAGGGCGGGACTAGTGTGCCCGATCAGCGCCTCGACATGGTCGGCGAGGTCGTAGCCGGACGTCTCGCCCTGCTGGGTCGCCACGTTGCAGACGTAGACCCGGAGGGCCGCTGAGGCGACGACCGCCTCGCGGATCTCCGGCACGAGCAGGCTGGGCAGGATGCTCGTGTACAGGCTGCCCGGGCCGAGGACGATCAGGTCGGCCTCGGCGATCGCCCGGACCGCGTCCTCGGACGGGCGGACGGCCGTCGGCGTGATCCAGACCCGTTCGATCCCGCTCGTGCGAGCGATCAGCGACTGGCCCTGGACCTCGGCCCCGTCGCGCAACCGGGCGTGGAGCGTGATTGGCGTCGGGGAGACCGGCACGACCTGGCCGCGCACGGCCAAGACGCGGTTCACCTGGCGGACGCCCTCCTCGAAGTCCCCGCCCTCGACCGCGGTCATCGCCGCGATCAGCAGGTTGCCGATGGCATGGCCGCCCAGGCTGTCGGGCACCGCGTCGTCCGGGAACCGGTACTGGAGCAGGCGGCCCATGAGCGGCTCGGCATCGGCGAGGGCGACGATGCAGTTGCGGATGTCGCCGACCGCGGGCACCCCGAGCTGCTCGCGCAGCTTGCCCGACGAGCCGCCGTCGTCGGCAACCGTCACGACCGCGGTCAGGTTGCTCGTGTGCTCCTTCAGACCCCGCAGGAGGGTCGACAGCCCGGTCCCGCCGCCGATCGCCACGACCCGCGGGCCGCGGGCCAGAAACCGCTTCTGGTAGATCACCTCGACCAGCGGGGTCGCCGCGCCGCTCGGGCGGAAGGGACCCATCAGGACACGGACGACCCGCACCGAGCCGACCAGGAAGAGCGCCGCCCCGGCCGCGGCGAGGATCGTGCCCCGGGCGACGTAGGGCAGGAACTGGAGCGTCACCAGATAGAGGACCGCCTGGAGCGGGCCGTCGACCTCGACGTCGCGGTAGACCTGGCGGAGGGCGAGCGCGAGCGCCAGGGCCAGGCCGAGCTCACCCACGAACACGATCAGCAGCCAGCGCTTGATCCCGATCCCGGGCCGCAGCCAGGCGGCGAGGTTCAGGTTGGGGCGGAGACGCCGGCCGCGCAGCCTCATCCTCGATCGAGCTCGCGATGGAAGACCGAGACCGGCCCGAAGTCGCGCTCGCGCAACCAGGCGGCGAGCTCCTCGGCCACGACGATCGAGCGATGGTAGCCCCCGGTGCAGCCGATCGCGATCGTCAGGCGGGTCTTGCCTTCCTCCAGATAGGCCGGGACCGTGAGGTCGAGGAACTCCTCGAGGAAGGCCAGGAACCGGCCGGCCAGCGGCTGGTCGAGGACGAACCTCCGGACGACCTCGGTCAGCCCCGAGAGCTGGCGCAGCTCCTCGACGTAGTACGGGTTGTGCATGAACCGGACGTCGAAGACGAGGTCGGCCTCGAGCGGGACCCCGAACTTGAAGCCGAAGCTGATCAGCTGGACGGCGAGCCGGTCGGGACCACTCTCGTCACCGAGCTGGGCGAACAGCCGTTCGCGGAGCTGGCGGAGCGAGAGGTCGGACGTGTCGAGCACGACATCGGCCTCCTCGCGGACCGGGTCGAGCAGCCGGCGCTCCTCGGCGATCGAGCTCGCGATCCCGCGCTGGTCACCGAGCGGGTGGCGATGGCGCGTCTCCGAGAAGCGGCGGATCAGGACCTCGTCGCGGGCCTCGAGGAAGATCACCCGGGGCTCGATGTGGTGGCTCTCGAGCGCACCGCGCATCGCGGCGAAGGCGCCCGGCGCGTCGCCGGCCCGGACGTCGAGCACGATCGCGACCCGGGCGAAGCGCTCCGGATCCCCGGCCACGAGCTCGGCCAGCTCCGGCAGCAGCTCGCCGGGCAGGTTGTCGACGCAGGTGTAGCCGAGGTCCTCGAACAGCTTCGTGGCGGCCGTCTTGCCGGCCCCCGAGAGGCCGCTCAGGATCACGACGCGCTGGGCCTCGACGGCCCCCGACGACCCGCGCGAGCCGTCGACTCCCGGCAACATGGACATCGCGCCTAGTCTACCGCCCGCGTCGATCCGCCCCGCGCGGCGCCCGAGCGACCGCTGGACTCAGTGTCCGCCCATCCGAACGAGGACGATCGAGAACTCGTACAGGGCATACATGACCAGGCCGAGCACGGTCGGGCTGACCAGGTCGCCGCCCGGCGTGACCGCCGCGGCGAAGACCGCGATCCCCAGGATCACGTACCGGCGTGACGAGCTGAGCCGCCGGCTGGTGATGATCCCGACCTTCGAGAGCAGGACGAGCACGATCGGGAACTCCATCGTCAGGCCGAAGGCGAGGAAGAGGGTGCCGACGAAGCCGAAGTAGTTGTCGGCCGTGATCAGGGCCTGGAGGTCGGGGGTCTCGAAACCGAGCAGGAAGCTCATCGCGAACGGGAGGATCACCCAGGCCACCGCCACCCCGACGGCAAAGAAGAGGAGCGCGATCGGGACCCAGGGCCGGGCCAGCCGGCGCTCGTCCGGGGTCAGACCGGGGGAGATGAACCGCCACAGCTGGAAGAGGATGACCGGCATGGCCAGGACGATCCCGACCACGAAGGCGAGCTTGAGCTCGATGAAGAACGCCTCGCCCGGACTGGTGAAGTAGAGCGTCCGGTCGCCGAGCGGCTGGCGGGCGATCGCGATCAGGCGCGGGACCTGGAGGAAGCCGACCGCGGTGCCGATGGCGACCGCAAGCAGCGACTTGAAGATCCGCGATCGCAGCTCGCTCAGGTGATCGACGAGGGTCATCACCTTCTCGCCCTCGGGCACAGCCGCACCAGAGGGTGTCGGTCCGGCGTTGGGCGCGGCGGTGGGCGGGGCAGAGATCGGAA
>JAKAHU010000290.1 GCA_021825385.1 Chloroflexota bacterium
TCCATGGGGGAGCATTCATGACCTTCGCTAACCTCGGGATTGCCGCCGGTGGGATTGTTCTTGCCGGCGGTTCGTTCACGCTGTGTGGCGTTTCGTTCGGCATCAGCACTCCGGTGACCACGGGGGGTCTGCTCGCGGCGGCAGGACTGGAGGGGATCGCGTTCGCGGCAGAGGTGGTCTCGGTCGGCGTCTTCCTCCAGTCGTGCCTCAATACATTCGGCGGCAACCCATGAGCGTGCCCTCCATCATCGGAGTGGCCGGCCTTGCGACGGGATTCGTGATCGTCGTTGTCGGCCTCATCGCCAACGTCAGGCGCGTATCACGGCACGGGGAACCCTCCCTCACGGGCCTGCGGCTGCAGGTCATCGGCTTCGCTGTGGTCATCCTTGCCTTTGGTGTGGACATTCTGATTGCAGCTGGAAGTACGGGCGCGCCTGCGGCCGTCGCACCGGGGGTTCTGGTTGTGCTTGCGGGCGTGGGTGCTCTATACGTCGCAGCTCGTCTGCGAGTTCGCCAGGGGCCGAAGGATCCCTAGGCCCGCGGTCCGGCGGCGATAGCAGCCAGAGCGGCGGAGAAGCTTGAGCACGACGACGGGCACCCAGGCGGGCAAGACGACGAAGTTCCTCGTCGATCGCGCGTTCGGCCTGCCTCAGCTGGCCCTCGAGCGCGACGGGAACGGCAAGCTCCTCCGGCGCTACACCTACGGCCTGGCGCTCTTGAGCCTGCCAATGGCCAGGTGAAAGTACCCATCTGTGGCGATAGCGGCGCGGTAGGGAGGGATGCGAGCAAGCAGCGCCCTGAGCTGGGCATTCCATTCGTGGGCCTGCTCCATGCGTCATTCGTCCTCGAGGCGCCCTGGAGCCGACTCGCGTTCGAACTCGGACTGAGCCTGCCCGTCCTGATCCTTCGCTCGGATCGTCTTCGTGGCTGGTGGTTGGAGCTCATCGGCAGAGCCGAGAACGTTGGGCGACGGTGATCCCGTCGCGACATCCAGGCGTCGCCGGAGTCGTTTCCGCTGCTAGCGTGAGCGTGGGGGCAGGACAGACCGCTGTACGCCTCGCGATCGGGGGCGGCGGGCCGCCGTCATCGACCCGGCCCGATCGCCACCGGTCGGCGGACGCGCCCCGGAAGCACGCTCGCCAGCGCGGCGATCTGCTCGGGGGTCACCCGGCAGCAGCCGCCCACGAGCCGGGCCCCGGCGGCGATCCAGCGCCGGGCCGCGGGCGGGTCCACGCCCCGGCCCGGTCCCCCGGTCCAGGCGCGGGCGGCGGCGTCCCAGCGCTCGCCGCTGTTCGGGTAGACGACGATCGGTTTCGCCGTCACGGCCGCGGCACGGGTGACGAGCTCCTCGATGTGCTCCGGCGCGCTGCAGTTGACCCCGACCGCCACGACCCGCGGCGAACGGTCGGCGAGCTCGAACGCCTCCTCGACCGGGGCGCCGCTGCGCAGATGGGCCCCGTCGGCACAGCTGAAGCTGAGCCAGCCCAGAGCGCCCTCGATCTCCTCGAGCAGCTCGACCAGGGCGATCCCCTCCTCGAGCTCCGGGATCGTCTCGCAGGCGAGGAGGTCCGCCTCGGTCGCCGCCAGGACCGCCATCCGCTGGCGGTGGAAGTCGCGCAGCGCGGCGACGCTCAGACCGTATCGGCCCCGGTATTCCGACCCGTCGGCGAGCAGCGCGCCGTACGGACCCACCGACGCCGCCACGAGGAGCGGCCCCGGATCGCCCGGCGGCTCCCGTCCGGCACACTCGGCGCGGTACTGGGCCCGCGCCTCGGCGGCAAGCGCCACGCTCCGGCGGAGGAGTCGGGTCGCGCCCGCGTGATCGATGCCCCGGGCCGCGAACCCCTCGAAGGTGGCCTGGTAGCTCGCGGTCGTGGCGACGCGGGCGCCGGCCCGGAAGTAGGCCAGGTGCGCGCGGACGATCTGGTCGGGGTCCTCGACCAGCAGCCGCGCCGACCAGAGCCGATCGGAGAGGTCGTTGCCCTGCGCCTCGAGCTGCGTGGCCAGGCCGCCGTCGAGGATGACCACGCCGTCGCGGGCGAGAAGCGGGCCGAGCGGATCAGGCTTCATCACCTGGTGATTGTGCGTCCTGACGCCCGGCGCGACGTTCGACCGGCCGCAGGCGATGGGGCGCCCGTCGCCGAGGATCACCGCGCGACGGCGGACAGCTCCTCGAGTCCCAGCGCTTGGCGCGCCTTCGCCTCGTCGTCGACCGCGAACGCCATCTCGACCACCCCCGGCCGGCGCCCGACGGTCAGGGCGCCAAGGATGTTCACGCCCGCCCGGGCCAGCTTCTCGGTGACGTCGGCTAGACCGCCCGGTCGATCGTCGACGTCGACCACGACCGGCGAGCCCTCGATGAACTCGTGGCCGAGGCCGTGGAGGACCTCGCGCGTCGCGGCGTCGTCGCTGGTGGAGATGAACGCGTGCGCGAGCGGCCCGCTGCCGACACAGGAGATGTGACGGATGTCGATCCCCCGGACAGCGAGGGCCCGGGCAAGATGGGCCAACTCCCCCGGACGGTTCTCGAGCTCGATCACGAACTGGCGTCCCATCGCCGACCCTCCTCGATGCTCGACTGGCCGGTCGAACCCCGTCGGTCACACCCTTCCGTGCTCACCAGCCTCCCCGAACCGGCGCCGAACGGCCAGTGCCGAACCGCCCATCGAGGCATCACCGACGGGCCCCTCGACGGCCCGCGGACGTGCCCGCGCCGATCGCCGCCGATCGCGGCCGGTCACGGGATCGGGGCGGTGTCGAACAGCGTGCTGCGCAGCGGCGGATCTGAGACCGGCGAGTAGACGTTGAAGACGTACTTGAAGTACGAGCCCGAGACCGTCTTCGTCGCGGCCGACCCGATGAGCGTGACCGTGATCAGTCGTCCGGAGACACCGCGCCGGCTCAGGTCAAGTCGCACCAGCTGCCCGACCGCGGTCCGGGCATCCTGGGCGAAGATCGAGGAGAGCTCGTCGAGCGTGTAGGCCCTCGACTGCCAGGTCGCCCAGGGCGAGCCGGCGTCGTACGGTCGCCCGTCCGGAGCCCGGTCGTTGATGCCCGACAGGTAGCTCACCGGGGCCGCCAGCGGCCGGCCGTCCCAGGCGACGTAGACGTTCTCGTTGTTCTCGGTCGCCCCGCCCGCGGTCGAGTGGAACAGGGTGTTGGCCACGCTCGAACCGGACATGACGACCGCCCCGGCCGTGGCCTGGACGGCGGCCGTCGTGGTCGCCTTCTCGTAGAGGGCGCCCAGGTAGACCTGTGAGCGGGTCGTGTCGTCCACGTCGTACAGGCCGACCCCGCGACGCAGGTGCGCCACGGCGTAGCTCCGGGCGGCCATCGCCTGGGCGCGCAGGGCTTCCTGGGGCCAGGTCGAGGGCATCTCGGCCGGGACGACGCCGAGCAGGTACTCGTCCAGGCCGACCTCGTTGACCACGGTCAGGCCAGTCGAGGTGACGATGATCCGGATCGCACCCCGGTACGTGTCGTAGTAGCTCGGCTTGAAGACCACCTGCAGGCGGGTCGCGTCGGACGCCGGCCGGAGCACGAGACTGCCGGGCGCGGGCGCGTCGAACAGCGGCGTCCCGTCGGAGGCCCGGACGCGCATCTGCCAGCCCTCGGCCGCCGGCTCGAGGTCGAGCGTCGCCCCGTCCGGGAACGGGCCGGCGACCCCGTCGATCGCCCACGGACCGTTCAGCCCGCGCAAGCGGGCGGGGATCGAACCGGAGGGCCGGAAGCCGCTCAGGAGGAGCACCCGGACCGGTTGGGTCGGATCGGTCTGGCCGATCGTCGTGCCGCGGTAGTACGCGGCGATGATCTCCGCCGCCGACTGACCGGCCTCCGCTCGACCGCGCGCGCCCCACTGCGACAGGCCCAGGCCATGGTCGGTGCCGCGGCCGAAAAAGGTGATCGTGCCGGCGGGCGGCGCGGTCGACGGCACCGGGGTCGGGGTCGGAGTGGGGGTCGGAGCCGGGGTCGCGGGGACGCCGGGCGTCGCGGTCGACGGCACCGGGGTCGGGGTCGGAGTGGGG
>JAKAHU010000291.1 GCA_021825385.1 Chloroflexota bacterium
CCGCCTCACCGCCGGTTACCCGGCGCATCCAGGGATGGGCGAAGGCGGGCATGACGACCATGATCGTGCCGAGCAAGATCGCCCCGACGATCACCGTGGCGATGTCCGACATCTGGACCGTGACCAGGATCACCGCGAGCATCGTGGCCATGTAGAAGATGTGGTGCCCGGTCAGGAAGACGTAGTGCAGCGGGGTGAGCCGGGCGATCAGCAGGCTGGCCAAGAAGCCGAGGAACATCACCCACGCCACGACGCCGCCGTACTGGCTCTGGGCGAGAGCGACGATCGCCTCGTTCGTGGGCACGACGCCCTGAGCGTTCGTGACGCCGAGGATCAGCTTGCCGAGCGGATCGAGGGCGTTGATCACCGCCACGGCGCCGACGATCAGGATCAGGAAGCCCAGGGTGGCCTTGAGCGTGCCGCCGATGATCTCGCCGGGCCTCTTGCCCAGGGCGATCAGGCCGATGGCGGTCATCAGGCCGACCAGGTAGGCCGGTTTGCTGAACACCTCCTGGACCAGGAAGTTGATGAACCCTGTCAATGCATCCATCAGTTCGTCCTTCCCTCCATACCGTTTCCCTCAGGGGACGAGCGCGGATCGGCCGGCCGCCTGCCGGCGAAGGTAACGCTCTAGTGATCCCGCAATGCCGCCTCCAGCTTGCTCACCATCTCCGGCAGGCTGACGAAGTTGGTGATGGTCACGATTCTCGGCTTGACCTCGCCGAGCTGCTGGGCCAGCTCCTCCGAGGTGATGATCAGATCCGCGGTCGCGGCCGCAGCCCGGGCGGTGCCGATGTCGGCCACCTCCAGGTCGGCCTGGATGCCGAGCTGCTTGAGCGCCTTCTCGGCCTGCATCCGGAGCAGGAGTCCGCTGCCCAGGCCCATGCCACACACCGCCAGGATCTTCACCGTCGCTCTCGTCCTCCCTGCTGGTCGCGCTGGTCTCCCGCCGCGCGGTCGGGCCGGTCACGACGTGGCCGGATCGTGCGCCTGCTCGTAGGCGGTGATCAGCGAGCGCACCGTGCCTGCGTCGGCGGCTCGCAGGAGCGCGTCGCGGCGATCGTCATCGGACAGGAACTCCGCCAGCGTCGCCAGCGCGTTCACGTGACCTTCGTCATCCGGGGCGGCCAGGCCGATCACCAGGCGCACGGGATCGTTCTGGCGGTGCCCGAACGGGACGGGCGTGGCGAGGGTCACGAGGCTGATCCCCGGCCGGAGCACGGCCGGAGATGGCCGAGCGTGAGCGAGGGCGACGCCGGGGGCGATCACGATGTACGGACCGAGGGACTCGACGGTGCGGATCATCTCGTCGGTGTAGCCGTCGCTCGTCGCACCGCTCGCGGCGAGGGCGGCACCGGCAATCCGGACCGCCTCGCGCCAGTCTCCGGCGGCGGCTCCGATCCGAACCGCGGCCGGCGAGAGCAGATCCGAGAGCGGACCTGCCACGGTGTCGCCTCCCACTGCTCCAGCCACGAATCGTGACCTCGCTCCGTGCCCACGTGGACGCGCATCGCGAGTATGGGCTGCGCCCGGCGTTCACGGCAAGTGCACAATGGACAGGCCATGCAGACTCTGGTCGGAACGCCGGCCTCGTCCGGCGTTGTTCGCGCCCGCTGGGCGATCGTCCGTGAGGAGGCCGCGCCCGTCGGCGGCACGATCACGCCGGAGGCGGTCGAGGCGGAGCTGGCCCGGGTCGCCGCCGCCCGGTCCGCGGCCGCGGCCCAGCTCGAGGCGATCGCGGCCCGGATCGCCGCGGCCGGCCACCCGGACGAGGCGGCGATCTTCTCCGCCCAGGCCGAGATGGCCCGCGACCCGATGCTCGTCGAGCTGACCGGGCAGCGGATCCGCGAGCGACTCGAGGATGGGATCGCGGCGACCCTGGCCGCGGCCGAGGAGATCGCGGCCCAGCTCCGGGCGCTCCCCGACGAGCTGCTGGCGGCGCGGGCGGCCGACCTGACCGACGTCGGCCTTCGGATCGCCCGCCAGCTTGCCGGGCGGGGAGACGAGCCGGGGCCCAGACTCGAGGCGCCCGTGATCGTCGTCGCGCGCGATATCCCGCCCTCGGTGGCGGCGACCCTGCCCCGCGAGCGGGTGCTCGGCTTCGCGCTCGAGACTGGCTCGCCGACCGCCCACGCGGCGATCCTGGCCCGGGCCTACGGTATCCCGGCCGTGGTCGGCGTCAGTGGCCTGATCGCCGCCCTGGAGCGAGCGGCAGCCGCCGCGGGACGACCGGTCGAGCTGGCGATCGACGGTGACTCGGGCGAGGTGGTCATCGACCCTGACCAGCCGACCGCCCGCCGCTTCGACCAGCTGGCGGCGGCCGCGGCGCGGGCCACCGACCGGGCGATCGCCGAGGCGAGCCTGCCGGCCGTGACGCTCGACGGTGCCGAGGTGACCCTCCTCGCCAACATCGGCACGCCCGATGAGGCGGCCCGCTGCGTGGCGCTCGGCGCCCGCGGCGTGGGGCTCTTCCGGACCGAGTTCCTCTTCCTGGAGCGGCTGACGCCACCCTCCGAGGACGAGCAGCTGGCGGCCTACCGCTCGGTCGTCGAGGCGTTCGCGCCCCATCCGGTGACGATCCGCCTGCTCGATGTCGGTGGTGACAAGCCGATTCCGTACCTGCCCCTCGAGCCGGAGGCGAATCCGTTTCTCGGCGTCCGGGCCCTCCGTCTCGCGGCGACCCGTCCCGATCTGTTCGTGACCCAGCTCCGGGCCGCGTACCGGGCCGCGACCGGTGGGCCGGTCAAGGTGATGGCCCCGATGGTTGCCGACGCGACCGACGTCGAGCTGCTCCTCTCGCTCGCCGAGCAGGCAAGGGCCGGGCTGGAGGGCGAGGGCGTCGAGCGCGGCGAGGTCGAGATCGGCGTGATGCTCGAGATCCCCTCGGCCATCCTCGTCGCGGACACGTACTTCGGGCGGATTGCTTTCGGCAGCCTGGGCACGAACGACCTGCTCCAGTACACGGTCGCCGTCGATCGCGGCAACCGCGCGCTCAGCCGCTACCAGGATTCGCTCCATCCGGCCCTGCTGCGGCTGGTCCGTGATGCCGTGGCGGCGGCCGAGCGGGCGGGGATCGAGCTCTCGGTGTGCGGCGAGATGGCCGGCGATCCGGTTGCCGCGCTCGCCCTCGTCGGGCTCGGGGTGCGCAAGCTGAGCATGGCCGCTGGCAGCCTCCCGCTGGTCCGGCGGACCGTCCGGGCAACCCGCCTGGCGGACCTGCGGGCAGCCGCGGAGGCGTCGCTCGGCGAGCCCGCCGCGAGCGCGGTCCGGGCCCGCTTCCAGGCCCTCGCCGCCGGCTGACCGGCGGACCGGTCACTTCGTCCGCGCGCCCGGCGCGCCTCCGCTCGGCCCGCCGGCGTTCGCGCCACCACGCGGCCGCGCCACGGGCCGGGCTCGTCCTCGCCTCCGGCTACGAGGACTCGACCGCCGAACCCTCGCCGAGGCCCGCCTCGACCAGGTCGCGGAGGGCGGCCAGCGCCTCCTCCTCGTCGGGGCCATCAGCCGAGAGCCGGATCCGATGGCCGCGCTGGACGCCGGCCGTCAGGAGCATCAGGATCGACTTCGCGTCGACCGGCCGGCCTGCGCGATCGAGGTTCTCGATCGTGATCCGCGAGGCGAACCGGGCCGCCGTCTCGACGAACAGACTGGCCGGCCGGGCATGGAGCCCACTCGGGTTGATGACGGTCAGTTCGAGCGTGCGCATGAGTGGAGGGTAGCGGACGGCGTGCCGTCCCGTGTCGCGTGCCCGCCCGTTCGTGCGCGGCCAACCGCCCGTTCGTGTGCGGCCAACCGGCCGGGCGTGCGGCCAACCGGCCGCTCGTGTGCGGCCAACCGGCCGCGGCTCCCATCCCCGGTCACGGCGGACGCTGCGGTAGACTGCACGGGTCCGTCGCCGTATCGCGGCCCACCGGCACCGGCGGCTGCCCGCAGCGACGGCTCGTTCACCGCCGCGGCTCGCCTGGAGGAATCCCACACCGATGTCTGCCGAAGAGCTTCGCGCGAAGATTCGCGA
>JAKAHU010000292.1 GCA_021825385.1 Chloroflexota bacterium
TGCCCGGCTCCGGCCCTGCGTGCCGCCGAGGAAGGCCAGGCGGCGCTCATGGTGGGCTTCGACCGGGGTTGCGATGGCAATGTCGACGGCGGTGTCGTCACCATGGGCGACGATCCGCAGGGCGAGCCCGACGTCGCTCCCGCCCCGGACCCGAACGTCGCGGGCGAGCCGATCCAGCGTCCGCGCCTGGCTCCGGTCGAATCCGGCGACGCCGGCAGGGGGGCTCTCATCGGCGATCACCTCGCTCAGGCGCAGCCTCGGGCTGCCGCCCAGCAGCGTGGCCAGCGTGCCCCCGGTGCCGGTCTCGACCGTGGCCAGCGTCCAGCCCAGCGCCTCGAGGCGACGCCCGATCGCCTCCGGCCAGGTCTCGCCGTCACGGCCCCAGACGTACCGGCCCACGGCGCGCAGGACGACGCCCTCCGTCTCGGCCACCAGATCCGCGGCGCTCCGTCCCGGCCGGTCGTCGGCCGGTGGCTGGTCGACGGCCGAGATGCGCACGTCGACGGCGTCGGCCCGGGCGTACGTGGCCACGACCGGGTTCGTTCGGCGGAGCAGCTCCTCGCCCAGGAGCTGGGCGACCTGCGATTCACCGATCCCGGCCAGGCGGTACGTCCGGGTGACCTGGCTCCGGCCGAGCCCGCGCTGGCGGAGGCGGGGGAGCACCGCCACGGTCCACATCGCCCGCATCTCGCGGGGCGGACCGGGCAGGGTGACGATCAGCCGCCGATCGGGGCGCTCGACCCACCAGCCGGGCGCGGTGCCGTTCGGATTGGCGATCGAGTGGGCCGATGGGATCAGCCAGGCCTGCTTGATGTTCAGTTCGGGAAAGGGTAGGCCCCGGCGGTCCCACAGCCCCCGCAGCCAGGCCTCCAGACCGGGATCGACGAACGGTGTCTCGCCGCACGCCGCCGCGACCGCCTCGCGGGTGAGGTCGTCCGGCGTTGGTCCGAGGCCGCCGGTCGAGACGACCAGATCGGCCCGGGCGAGCGCCTCGACGAACGCGTCCCGGACCAGCTCGAGATCGTCGGGCAGGGCGCTCATCCGGACCACCCGGACGCCGGCCTCGGTCAGCGAACGAGCGAGGTCGCCGGCGTTCGTGTCGCGCGTCTCACCGGTTGTCAGCTCGCTGCCGATCGAGAGCAGCTCGGCGGTTCGGATGGTCCCTGCGCCAGGGCCGGCCTCACCACGGGCAGCCGGAGCCTGGACTGCCTGGCGGGAGTCGTCGCTGCCGGGGGCGCGGTCCATGTGCCGATCGTAGCGCACGGGGCGCTCCGGGTGGTCACCCCTGGCCTCTCGACGATCGGCACTTGCCGGATCGGGCGGCTGGTCGGGTACGCTACGGGTGGTCGGGTCCGCGCCCGACACCACCGACGACCGGGAGAGCAGGCGATGGCCGATCTCGAGCGAAGTGGCTACAGCGAATTCGATCGACTCCTCGTCCTCGTGCGGAGGACGCGCGAGGTGCTCGATGTCCTGATCGGGCAGGGCGAGCTGCCGGCCGGGGGCGCCGACTACCTGGCCGGCGCGACTCTGCCCCATCTCGAGCACGTCGAGGCCGGCTTCCGGGGCTGGCTCCGGGCGAGCGAGGCCGGCCTGGCCGAGCTCCAGTACCTCGTCCTCCAGGCGGCCGAGTTGCGGCTCGGGCCGCCGCGCTCGCCCGCCGAGCGCCGGGCGGCCACCGCCGAGTCAGCCGTCGAGAGCGCGATTCCCGGGCGCTCCCGAGCCCCGATTCGGCGGGCCGACGCGTGGACCCTGCTCGGTCTTGCCCACACCCGGCTCGTCCTGGCGTTCATGCCCCGCCTGCCCGAGGAGCAGGTCCGCTACCCGGCCGGGCGGCGGACGTACGCCGACATCGCGGTGCCCCGTGGCCCGGCCGAGTTGATGGACCGCATCGAGGAGCTCGAGCGCCAGCTGTGGCGGGTGGCGACGGGACGTCGTCCGCGACCACTCGATCCGGCCTTCCGACGCACCTACGGCTTCTTCGACGCCGCCGACCGACTGGCCGGACGGGCGTTCGGAAGGCTGAGCTGAGGTCCGCTCGCAGCGGCCGGCGAGCGCGCGGGTGACGGTCGCCGTCCGGGCGGGCTATCATCGATCGCGCCCGCAGTCGTGCCATCGGAGGCTGAGCCCTGAACGAGACGACGCCGCCCGGCGACGCGCCAGGCGAGCCCGGGACCGTGCCCCCGCCCGAAGGCGATCCGGCGCAATCGGATCGTGGGACGCCGCCCCGGCCGGATGACCAGCCGGGCGACGAACCGCCACGGGGCATGATCGACCAGCTTCGACGGGTGTTGGGCGCCGGCCGTCGACTGGCCATGGCGCACCTCGAGCTGGCCAGGGCGGAGCTGGGTGCAATCGCCGAGGACGCGGCCCAGGTCGGTCTGGCGCTCGGGCTGGTCGCGGCCTGCCTCGTCTTTGTCGGCCTCCTCGTGCCGGTCGGTCTGACCCTGTTCGTTGGGGAGTGGCTGTTCGGTTCGCTGGCCTGGGGGGTTCTGCTCGGGACCGAGTTCGCGATTGCGCTGGCGGTCGTGCTCGTCCTCGACGCGCTGGAGGTCCCGCGTTCGATCCTCGTGCGCCGGTTGGCCGGCGCCCTCGTCCTCGGGCTGATCATTGCCTTCCTCCTCGGCCTGGCGGCGACGAACTACATCTGGGCCGCGGTCGGCCAGGCCATCCTCCCCGGGGTCGCCCGCGCCGACCGGCCCCTGGTCACGGCGGCCCTGGTCGGGGTGATCGGCGGCGGCCTGCTCGGCCTGCTGGTCGCCGCGGTGCGGGTCGGGGCGAACCGGATATCGGCGCTGGTCGGCGGTCTCGCCGGCGGGGCGTTGGCCGGGCTCGTCCTCGGTGCGTTCAGCGCGATCTCGTTCACCCCTGAGGTCGGGACCGCGATCGGCCTGGCCGTGTTCCTCGTCCTCTGGCCGGGCCTCTCGGCGCTCGAGCTGCGCGGCTACGATTGGGGCGCGCTCAAGGCCAGGTTCTATCCCGGCACGACGATCAAGACCGCGCAGGAGACCCTCGAATGGCTTCACGGGATCCAGGAACGGACGCTGCGCGGCAGGAAGTCCTGAGGGCGCGCGACGAGCTCTCGACGGAGCTCGAGCGGCTCGAAGCCGCCACCCGGGCGGCTCTCGACATCAGGGCCAAGGTGCGCCGTCACCCCGGCCGGACCGCGGCCGCGGCGGGGGTCGCCTCGTTCCTCGTCCTCGGCGGCCCCGGGCGCGTCTGGCGCGCTGTCCGCCGGCTGGTTCGCGGGGCGCCACCGGCCTATCCGCCGAGTCTCCTGCCCAGCGAGATCGAGAAGATCGTGCGCTCCCTGGGTGAGGACGGCGACAAGGTCCGCGGCGTCCTGGAGCGCGGGTTCGCCGCTTACCTCGGCGAGCATCGGAAGGCCGAGCGTCGGCTGTGGCGGGAGGTTCTCGTCGGTGGTCTCGCCCGGCCGGTCGGCGGCCGGCTCGCCCGCCTGGCCGCGCGGCGCCTCCTGGAGCCGGACCCGGAGCGATACCTCGACTGGCTGGAACGGATTCGTGCTCGTCGGGCCGGGGAGGTCGAAGCCGGGGGAGGTCGGCCGGAGGCGACGTCGGAACAGCCGGCGCGGCCGATGGGCTCGCCCGGGCCGGAGGAGCCGACCCGCTAGACTGATCGCCGGGCGAGTGGCGGAATGGCAGACGCGCCGGCCTTAGGAGCCGGTGCCGCGCGAGCGGCGTGTCGGTTCGACCCCGACCTCGCCCACCAGCTGCTGAACCTCTCCCGCGGGTAGACGCGGGGTCGAGGCGATCCGCTCTCGGCCGTGAATCAGCTGACAGCATGCCGCCGCCGGGATTCCGACGGTCGTTCTCCAGCCGGGTGGCGGCGGCCGAACGGCGACGAGTCGGTCTCGGTCGAAGACCTCGGGGCTGCGCCGGCGCTGTGCGCGATGCCGTCTGGATGTGATCCAATCGCGAACGATGACGTACCGGGTCGGGATCCTGCTCTTTGACGAGGTCGAGGTCCTCGACTTCGC
>JAKAHU010000293.1 GCA_021825385.1 Chloroflexota bacterium
CCCTGGTCGGACTCTCCATCGCCCTGTCGTCGTCGGTCGTGATCGTGAACATCACCCGAAGCCGGCGGCGGACGACCGATCGCCCGACCGAGACAGCGCTCCTCGGCTGGAGCGTGCTCCAGGACGTCACCGGTGTCGCCATCGCGGCGATGCTCCTCGCCGCCCTCGGTGTGAGCGATCGGCCGCTCGTCGCCACGCTGGCGGGTCTGGTCGCCTTTGGCGGGCTGGCCGCGGTCACGGCGCTGCTCCTGCCGCGCGTCCTCCTCACGCTGCGCGAGCAGCACGATCTCTTCCTGATCACGTCCGTCGCGTCTGGTCTCGCGCTGGCCGGACTGGGGGCCGTCCTGCTGGGCGTCCCGCTCGCCCTGGCCGCCTTCGTGGGAGGTTTGGCGATCACCGAGAGCCCGGTCTCCGCGGAGGCACAGCGACGGCTCCTCCCGTTCCGCGATCTGTTCGCGGTCCTCTTCTTCGTCGCCATCGGGACGCTGATCGATCCGGCCGCGCTCGGCCGCGGGCTGCCGTGGCTGGCCCTCTTCCTCGGCCTGATCGTGATCGCGAAGGTCGGCGTCGCCTACGTCCTCGCTCGGGTCGCGCGCCTGACGACCCGGCCGCTGCAGCTCGCGGTCGGGCTCGGTCAGATCGGCGAATTCAGCTTCGTCTTCGCGTCGGCACTTCTCGCCGCCGAGGCGATCGGCGGCGATGTCTACGTTGCCTTGCTCACGGCGGTCGCAATCAGTATCGCGGCGAGCACGGTGCTCGTCCGGCTCGTGCCGGTCGGCATCCCCGGCGGCACGGGGAGCGCTCGGTAGCCGGCCCAGGACGCCTCCCGGCCAGCCCGCTCGCGCCCCGGCGGACGCTCTCGCCCGGACCGCTCAGGGGCGCGCGTACCAGACGTTGCCCGGCCCGATGTAGCTGTTCCCCTCTCCCCACAGGGCGTGGGTCCGGCCCGAGCCGTCGATGTCGAGCTCGAAGTAGTCGCCGTACGGCTGGAGGTAGCCATCGTTCGGGGTGGCGAGCTTGTACGCGTAGCCCGCCAGGTAGCGTGACAGCTGCGTCTCGGCCGACCAGCTCAGCCCGCCGTCACCCGACGTCCGGTACCAGGTGTTCCAGCGCGCCGCCGGGTCGTTGCCGCCCGCGTCATGGCCGTTGCGGTCGTCCTGCCAGGCGATCCGCACGTCGCCGTCGCCGGTCGCGGCGAGGGCCGGAAAGACGTTGTTCGTCCCGGCCGGGGCGAGCGACACGTCCTGGCGATCCACCCAGCTGGCGCCGCCGTCGAGCGAGCGGGCGACGTAGAGACGGGTCGGGGCGTACTGCTCCCGGTTGGCGTTCCACAGGACGTAGACGCGATCGCGGCCGTCGACGGCCAGGGCCATCTGCGAGCCCCACCAGTCCCAGCCGCCGCAGTCGCAGGGAGCGGCTGCCTGCGAGACGTCGACCCGCGACGTCACCCAGGTCAGCCCGCCGTCGGTCGACCTCGTGACGTACAGGTTGATCGTGCCCTTCGCCTGTCCAGGCCGGTTCACCCCGTTCCAGGCGTAGTAGACGGTCCCGTGCGAGTCGATCGCGCCGCCGCTGGGAAGCGAGACGCCGTACTTCGAGTTCGTGTTGTCGATTGGCTGCCCGAGCGTCCACGTGGCGCCCCGGTCGTGAGAGATCGAGGCGTAGATCTTCTGCTGGGTGTGGTAGACGAGATAGACGTCGTTGCCCCGGGCGGTGAGCGTGTCCTTGTCGGTGCCCCGCTGCAGCGGTTCGACGAGGACCGGTGTCCAGGAGACCCCGAAATCGTCGGACCGGGCGACGTACTCGCTCGCCTGGCCGCCCTGCATGAAGGCGGCATAGACGGTGCGTCCGTCGACCGGGTCGACGACGATCTGCGGGTCGTCCTGGCGCTCGGCCGAGACGGCGAGCGGCCGCGGCGTCGACCAGCTCCGCCCGGCGTCGGCCGAGATCTGGAGCTCCATGTGCGGGCTGGCGCAACCCGGGCAGGCGGCGTCGGCGCCGTAGTGCGTCCAGAGAGCGTAGACATGGCCGAACCGGTCGGCGGCGATCGCGGGTTCCCAGTCGTCACCGGCCGGGAAGCCGAGCGCGACGGGGCCGAGGGACCGGCCGCCCCCGGCGGCGACGGGCGACGAGCCGAGGAGCAGGACGAGGAGCGCCACGGCGGCGAGCGGGTGAAGCGACCGACCGAACCGGCGAGAGCGAGGCATTGGCGGCTCCTCCTGGGTTGGAGCGGGGGCTTCCGGGAGCGGGGCCGATTCTGCGCCGGCCGCTCCGGCCCCGTCCAGCATCCGCCGTGTGAAACGGTGCCCACGAGCACCATCCCGCCCGACCTACGATGCCCTCGGGGCCGCCCGGTCGAAGGCGACGCCGCGGTCCCGGAGCGAGACGTACGCGTCGTGGCCGATCACGAGGTGGTCGAGCAGCTCGATGTCCAGGAGCCGCCCGGCGGCGAGCGCCTCGGCGGTCAGGTGGAGGTCGTCCGGGCTCGGGGTTGGATCGCCACTCGGATGGTTGTGGACGAGGATCGCCCCGGCGGCGTTGATCCGGACCGCGTCCCGGAACAGCTCGCCGACGCGGACCAGGCTCGACGAGACGTTGCCCTGGTAGACGGTGACAACGCGCAGGACGGCGTTCTTCGTGTTCAGGAGCACGACCCGCAGCTCCTCGCGCTCGAGCCGGCCCATCTGGAGGAGGAGGCGATCGGCGACGTCGCGCGGGGCCCGGACGGTCCAGCGGCCGGCCGGCCAGTCGGCCATCAGCCGCCGCCCGAGCTCGAACGCCGCCGCCAGCTGGGCGGCCCGGGCGGCCCCGACGCCGGGCAGCGCCTCGAGCTCGAGGTCGGTGGCCCGGGCGAGCCCGGTCAGCCCCTCGTGGCGGGCCAGCGCCTCCTCGGCCAGGTCGACCGCGCTGATGCCGCGCACCCCCGACCCCCAGACGAGGGCGATCAGCTCGGCCGTCGTCAGCCCGCCGGCGCCCCGCAGGGCGAGCCGCTCACGGGGCCGTTCGGCCGTGGGCAGCTCGCGGATCGCCCGGCGGGCGAGGGGCGGCGCGGGCACGACGAGCTCGGATGGCCGGTCCATCGGGTCTCCTCCGGGCGGGTGCACGGGATGGGGCGGGTGCACGGGATGGGGCGGGTCTGCGCGGGGGCGGGGCGGTGCGAGCAGCCCGCCCGGTCGGCCGGGGCGGCCCGAGCCGGGAGTTCCCGGACCCAGACGACGGGAGCCCGCCGATTCCCCCCGCCATCCGGACCCGGGAACGAGGAGGAGACTAGCGGCCGACGCTCACCAGCGGCTCATCGGCGGCTGCACCGGGCGGCTCCACCGGGCGGCTGGCCAAGGGACCCGTTCCCCCGGCGCCCGGCCACCCGACCTCGGTCGAAGCGGTGGCCGGTTGACCCCTCGTCAGCCGGTCGACGACCCGGCCGCCAGCTCGGCGAGGATGACGAGCAGCCCGTTGAACGTGGCGTGGAGCCCGATCGAGGCGTAGACCGAGCGCCGCTCGAGGAAGACCCAGCCAAGGGCGAACGCGACCGGGAGACGGGCGACGAAGGCAACGAGAGCTCGGGCCGTCGTTTCACCGAACGTCGCCCCGCTGATCGTCAGGACGTGGACGAAGGCGAAGAAGACCGCCCCCCGGACGAGCGCCCGTCGCGGCCCGATCGAGCGCGCCCAGGCGGTCGTGGCGAAGCCGCGGTAGAACAGCTCCTCACCGAGCGGGGCGACGACCATCGCCGAGACGAGGTTGATGATCAGCCCGGGCCCACCGCCCGACGGGGGCAGCGGCGAGTCCGGCGCCACTCCGACGAGCTGGACGAGGAGCGCGGCCAGCGCGCTCGTGACCACGATCACCGGCAGAGCGAGGAGCCCTCCGAGGGCGAGGTCCCGGATCGCACCCGGCCCGAGTGGCCCGAATCCCATCTCGCGCCAGCCGAGCCCGCCGGGGCCAACGACGAGGAAGCGGACGAGACCGGCGTAGACGAGCGCG
>JAKAHU010000294.1 GCA_021825385.1 Chloroflexota bacterium
CGCGAGCGGTTCGTCGACCTGCTCGTCGAGGCCGTCGCCAGCTTCGCCTAGGGACGCGTCCGCCGCGCCTCGGCTCGCGGTCCGCCGCAGCGTCCGCTCGCCCCGTCCGCCCGTCCATTCGCCCGTCCGCCGTCCGGCCTGTTCGCTCGCCCGTCCGGCGCCCCGTCCGCTCGCCCGTTCGGCGCATCCAGTTGCGTGGGGACCGCTACGGAGACGGCCCGGGAGTCCCCGCCCTGGTTACACGCCGATCCGAGCGTGGGTGTGGGGGATGGGCGAGCGCCCTCACCCGATTCGTTCCCCGTAGCGGTCCGGACGTGCGGTGATGCGGAGGTCGCTCGCTCGCACGGTCGGGACGAGCGCGCGCGACGCGCTTCTGAGCGCGGAGGCGAGTCCCGGTGCAGGGCGGTCGCTGCCGTCACCCGCGATCGCCACCGTGACGGCTCTCCTGTGCCGAAGCGGAACGGCGAGCCGTCCCGTGCGGCGGCCCATGCGGTCCCACGGCCGATGCGGCTCCAGGACCCATCCGGTCCACCGCCCTGTCCGGCCGCGCGCCGGATGGCCGACGGTGCGGGCGCTTACCATAGGGCCCGATGACCCTTGCCCCGAACGACTTCGTCCACCTCCACGTCCACTCCGAGTTCAGCCTCCTCGACGGGCTCGGGCGGATCAACGACCTCGTCGATGCCACGGCGGCCCAGGGATTCGATTCGCTCGCCCTGACCGACCACGGCGCCCTCTACGGTGCGGTCGCCTTCTATCAGGCGGCGACCGCCAAGGGGATCAAACCGATCATCGGCGTCGAGACGTACGTCGCCCGCCGGAGCATGCGCGACAAGGAGGGCAAGGCCGACTCGCAGCCCTTCCACCTCGTTCTCCTGGCGGAGAACTGGACCGGCTACCAGAACCTGTGCCGGCTGATCACCGACGCCCATGTCGAGGGCTACTACTACAAGCCCCGGATCGACCGCGAGCACCTCGCCCGCCACAGCGAGGGGCTGATCGGGCTGTCCGCCTGCCTGAACGGCGAGGTTGCCCGGGCCCTCGAGGTCGACGACTGGGAGTCGGCCCGCCGCCTCGCCGGCGAGTATGGCGAGATCTTTGGCCGCGACCACTTCTATCTCGAGCTCCAGGACCACGGGCTGGCCGAGCAGCGCCGGCTGAACGAGCAGCTGCTCCGGCTCGCCCCGGAGGTCGGCCTGCCGCTGGTCGTGACGAACGACCTGCACTACGTCCATCGCGGCCAGGCCGAGGCGCACGACGTCCTGCTCTGCGTCGGGACGGGCAACAACCTCGACACGCCGGGCCGGATGAAGTTCGAGAGCCCGGAGTTCTACCTGAAATCGACGGCCGAGATGGCGGCCCTGTTCCCGGACCAGCGGGCGGCGATCCTGAACACGCGCCGGATCGCCGAGATGACCGCTCTCCGGCTCCCGCTCGGGCAGTCGCGGATCCCGGACTTCCCGGTCCCGCCCGGGGAGACGGTCGAGAGCTGGCTGCGCAAGGAGTGCGAGGCCGGCCTCGTCCGGCGCTACGGAACGATCACCCCGGAGCTGCGGGCGCGCCTCGAGTACGAGCTGGGCGTGATCGTCCGGATGGGCTACGCGGGTTACTTCCTGATCGTGGCCGATTTCACCCGGTTCGCCCGCGACCAGGGGATCGCGACGACCTGCCGGGGCAGCGCGCCCGGTTCGATCGTGACCTACACCCTCGGCATCACGCCGGTCGATCCGATCGCCTACCAGCTCCCGTTCGAGCGATTCCTCAACCCCGACCGGGTGACGATGCCCGACATCGATGTCGACTTCGAGGACGGCCGGCGCGACGAGGTGATCGCCTACGTCACCCGCAAGTACGGCTCGGACCACGTCGCCCAGATCATCACCTTCGGCACGATGCTCGCCCGGGCCGCGATCCGCGACGTCGGGCGGGTGCTCGGCCTGGGCTACGGCGAGGTCGACCGGATCGCCAAGGCCGTCCCGAACCAGCTCGGGATCCGGCTCGACGAGGCGCTCCAGATCGCCCCTCCGCTGCGCGAGATGTACGAGGGCGACCAGGCCGTCCACCGCCTGATCGACCTCGCCCGGCAGCTCGAGGGGGTGGCCCGGAACGCGAGCACGCACGCGGCCGGGGTCGTCATCAGCAGCGAGCCCCTGACCGACCTGATGCCACTCCAGAAGGCGACGAACTCGGACGGGCTGATGACCCAGTACGAGATGCACGCCGTCGACGCGCTCGGGCTGCTCAAGTTCGACTTCCTCGGCCTCTCGAACCTGACCATCCTGCGCCAGGCGGTCGACCTGATTCGCGCCCACCGTGGCGTCGAGATCGACCTCGACCAGATCCCGCTCGACGACCCCCGGACGTTCGAACTGCTCGCCTCGGGGGAGACGACCGGGGTCTTCCAACTCGAGTCGGCGGGGATGCGGCGCTACATCCGCGAGCTGCGCCCGACCTCGGTCCACGACCTGGCCGCCATGGTCGCGCTCTACCGGCCCGGGCCGATGGACAACATCCCGGCCTACATCCGGCGCAAGCTTGGCCAGGAGCCGGTGACCTACCTCCATCCGCTGCTCGAACCGTACCTGGCCAAGACCTACGGGATCTTCGTCTACCAGGAGGACATCATGGCCGCCGCGATGGCGCTCGGCGGCTTTACCGGACCGGAGGCGGACACGCTTGGCTACGCGATCCGCAAGAAGAAGTCCTCGGTCCTCCGTTCGATGCGCGAGAAGTTCGTCACCCAGGCGGCCGAGCGGGGTGTCAGTCCCGAGGTGATCGACGCTGTCTTCGCCGCCTTCCAGCCGTTCGAGCGGTACGGGTTCAACAAGGCCCACGCGACCTGTTATGGGCTCGTCGCCTACCAGACCGCATACCTGAAGGCGAACTACCCGGTCGAGTACATGACCAGCGTGCTGACCGCCTTCCGGGACAACGCCGAGAAGGTGGCGGCGGCGGTCGCCGAGTGTCGCCGGCTGGGGATCGCCGTCCTGCCGCCCGATGTCCACCGCTCGCACCTCGAGTTCACGGTCGAGGGCGCGGCGATCCGGTTCGGGCTGCTGGCGGTGAAGAACGTCGGCCAAGGGGCGATCGAGTCGATCGTCGCCGCCCGCGAGTCGGGCGGGCCGTTCCGCTCGCTCGTCGATTTCTGCTCGCGGATCGATCTGCGGCTGGTCAACCGCAAGGTCCTCGAGTCGCTCGCCCGAGTCGGGGCGCTGAACGCGTTCGGGCACCCGGCCCAGGTCCTGGCCGGGCTCGACGACGCGCTCGCGATCGGCCAGGCCAGCCAGCGCGACCGGGCCAGCGGCCAGACCTCGCTCTTCGACCTGGCCACCGATCCGGCCGTGTCAGCCGGGCTCGAGAAGCCCCTGCCGCCGGCGAGCGAGGTTCCCGTCCGCGAGCGGCTGCGCTGGGAGAAGGAGCTGCTCGGGCTGTACCTGTCCGAGCACCCGATGGGCGAGGTCGCCGAGGCGATCGGACCGTTCGTCACCGCCTACTCGGGCGACCTGCGCGACGAGTCGCTCGACGGCCAGCGGGTCGTCGTGGGCGGGATCGTGACCGGCCTGCGGATCGTGGTCACGAAGGCCAAGGCGACGATGGCGATCGTGGCTCTCGAGGATCTCCAGGGGACGATCGAGGTCGTCGTCTTCCCGCGCCTGTACGAGGAGACGGCCGGGACCTGGGTCGAAGGGGCGATCCTGCTCGTTTCGGGACGGGTCGACCACCGGGGCGAGGAGGTCTCGCTCCTGGCCGATCTGGCGCTCGACTGGGAGGCCGCGGCCGCCCGCGGGCCCGAGGCGTTCGGGCGCGAGGTGGCGGCCCTCGATCGGGGCCGGCCGCGACGCGGCGGGCTGGGCGCCGGGCGGAACGGCAACGGCAACGGCCACGGCAACGGGAACAGGTACGGCGACGGGAACGAGGGGGCCGGTGCCGCCCCTCCCGGCGGACCGCCGGGAGGGGCGCGCAGGCCGGTCGCGGTCGGGC
>JAKAHU010000295.1 GCA_021825385.1 Chloroflexota bacterium
ACCGGGCCGCGATTTCCCATGAAGCGGCCCTGGCCGAGCTCGAGCGCCAGGCGGGCGTCCAGTTCGACCCGGACGTCGTCAGCCTGTTCACCTCGCTCTTCGCCGACGGCGTTCCCTGGCAGCCGGTGCCCCACGCCCACGATCATCCGCACGGCCTCGACGACGATCACGGCCCGGACCACGTCCATGGCCAGGTCGGTGGCTCCGCGGCGGCCGGCCGGCGGAGCCGGCGACGGCCCGACGAGCCCGCGGCCCCGGCCCGGCGCCCGGCCTGAGCGGCGGCCGCGTATCCTCGACCGCAGAGCTCGCGCGGCGCCGGGCAACGGCGCGGGGCGCGGTCGATCGGTTGGAGGTGGGACGTGACCCGGATCCTGTTCAGCGGGGGCTCGGTCTTCGATGGCACCGGGGCGCCCCCGGTGCGGGCGGACGTCGTCGTCGAGGACGGCCGGTTCGTCGCGCTCGGGACCGGGCTCGATGCCGACCAGGCGATCGACGTCACCGGCCGGACCCTGCTGCCGGGCCTGTTCGACTGTCACACCCATGTCGTGATCAGCCACGTCGATGTCTGGCGCACGCTGAACACCCCGTTCTCGTACCCGTTCTACGAGGCGGTCCGCAACCTGGCCGCCACACTCCGGCTCGGGATCACGACCGTGCGCGACGCGGGCGGGGCGGATCTCGGCGTCAAGCAGGCCGTGGCCGACGGGCTGATCCCCGGCCCGCGCCTGCAGATCTCACTGACGATGCTGAGTCAGACCGGCGGCCACGGCGACGACTGGCTCCCATCGGGCTCGCGCGCCCCCCTCCTGCCGGTTCACCCGGGGGTCCCGTCGGGCATCGTCGACGGCCCCGAGGAGATGCGCCGCAAGGTCCGCGAGCTGGTGATGATGGGCGCCGACCAGATCAAGGTGGCCACGACCGGGGGCGTCCTGTCGCCCCGCGACGACCCCCGCCACGGCCACTTCCGCGACGACGAGCTGGCCGTGCTCGTGGCCGAGGCGAACGCGGCCGGGATCCACGTCATGGCCCACGCCCAGGGCGCGCCCGGGATCAAGGCCGCGATCCGGGCCGGGATCCGCTCGATCGAGCACGGGATCTACCTCGACGACGAGGCGATCGAGCTGATGCTCGCCCGGGGCACGTACCTGGTTCCAACGCTCGTCGCACCGCAGGGCGTGCTCGACGCCGCCGAGGCCGGGGCTCCGCTGCCCGAGGCGATCGTGGCCAAGGCGCGTGCCGTCGTCGACGTCCACCGGGACGCCTTCCGCCGGGCGGTCGGGGCCGGCGTCCGGGTGGCGATGGGGACCGACAGCGGCGTCACGCCCCACGGCCGGAACCTGCGCGAGCTCGTCCTCATGGCCGAGGGCGGGATGTCTCCGGCCGAGGTCCTGGTGGCCACGACGCGCACGTCCGCCGAGCTGCTCGGGCTGGATCGCGAGCTGGGCACGATCGAGCCCGGCAAACGGGCCGACCTCGTCGTCGTCGACGGCGACCCGTTTGCCTTCGAGACCCTGCCCGAGCGGATCGCCGCGGTCTTCCAGGACGGCCGCCTCGTGGCCGGCGCGATCTGAGCCGCGACCCCGCCCTCGAGGCGAGGCCAGCGATCGGGTAGGCTGATGCGGTCATGAACGTCGAACGCCTGCGAGCCTTCGCCTCGGGCCTGACGCGCTACTTCCCGCCCGGCCACGTCGCGATCGTGCGCCTCTACGGACCGATCACCGGCGGCGCCCGGACGGCCGACTGGATCGAGCTCATCCGTCGCCTCCGCGAATCACGGCGCGTGCCGGCGGTCGTGCTCGACATCGACTCGCCCGGCGGCTCGGCGACGGCCTCGGACGACATGTTCCTGGCCCTCGAACGGCTCGCCGGGCAGAAGCCGCTCGTCGCCGCGATCCGGGGCATGGGCGCGTCCGGCTCGTACCTGGCCGCCCTGGCCGCCCACCCGATCGTCGCCCAGCCCCACGCGATCGTGGGCTCGATCGGTGTCATCTCGGCCGGACCCCGGCTGCCGCGACTCCTCGACCGGCTCGGGATCACCGTGACCGAGAACCGGGCCGGCCGGCTCAAGGGGATGGGCGCGCCGTGGCGCGACGAGACCGACGAGGAGCGGGCCAAGGAGCAGGCGATCGTCGATGCCTTCTACGACGCCTTCGTGGGCCGGGTGGCGCGGAGCCGGGGCCTGGCCGAGGAGCGGGTCCGGGAGCTGGCGACCGGGGAGGTCTGGCTGGGCGAGCAGGCCAGGGAACTCGGCCTGGTCGACGAGATCGGCGACCTCGAGCGCGCGGTCGTGCTGGCGGCCGAGGCCGCGGGCGTCCCGCCGCGCTCGGCGCCGGTGCGGCTCCGGCGGCCGCTCCTGGAGCGCCTGGCCGGACGCTTCGGCCTCAGCCTGGGGGCAGCCGTGGCCGACGAGATCGAGGCTCGGCTGGAGAGCCGGCTCCGGACCTGAGGGCGGTGGCACGGCGACTGGCGTGGGCCCGCGCTCACGCTGGTCGAGGCCCCCACCGTGCCGCTCGTGTGGATCCTCGCGTGGCGCTTGCCGGAACCTGAGGTCATCGCGCGCACGGAGGAGCAGCGGGGTGCTCGAAGGGCGTCTGGCCCCGTCGAGCTCAGAAGTCCTCCCCGAGCCGATCGAGGTCGGCGACGCTGAGGATCGTGGAGTACAGAACGCTGCGCGGATCGTCGGACAGCGGGAGGCCGAAGTACAGCACGCCGATGTCCCGCGTCACCATCTTGCGGAGTCGGGATGCCGCGAGGCTGGCGCCGAAGAGGCGCCTCGCGCGCATGCGCGCGGTCGAGACCACGGCGAGATGGCCCTCGGCGCGATTGCCGAACGCCCACCGCCACTCGGGAATGCCTCGGACGTAGATATCTGCCGGCAGCACCCCGATCACGACCCTGTGCGGGTCGGCGGCCTCCGGGTAGATGGACGGCAGCCGCCCGATGAGGTCTTCGGCAGCCACCTGATGGCGCCCCGGGTCCTCCAGGCCGGCCGGGACGGGAGCGGGTGGGAGGATGCCGACCTCGAGGTCGTACCGGACCTTGTAGAAGGCGGCCAGGTCCTGGAGCTCCGCGACGGAGAGTCCGCCGAGCGGGGCGAGGTAGACGAGTCTGCCCGGCGGATGGGTCGGAACGAACGCCGCCCGGCCCTCCGGTGCTCTGCTCGTGATCGCGGTCCCAACACCAGCGAAGCTGATCACGAGGCACACGGCCGCGGCGAGGGTGCCGATCCCGAGAACCCCTCTGACGATCGCCGCGCGCCTCGATCGGCGATCGGCAACCGGCCCTCTGAGGGCGTCCCAGGTGTCGGCGAGCCGCGCGGTTCGTGCCGGCCAAACCTGCCAGTCTTCGGCCACGGCCCCGGATCGTCGGCGGTCGCTCCACTCGATGTCGCGTTCCGCGAGCGCATCGGCGAGGGACGCCCAGGTGTTGCTGGGCGCTGGCACCGTGACGGTGTGGCGCCAGTGGGCCTTGGCCGCGGCGGACTCGTCGCCCCTCTGGGCGGCGGCCACGAAGGGCTCCCGCGCCCGGATGAGGGCCTGATCGAAGGTCCACTCCGGCAGCTTGTCGCCGAGGAGCAAGCGATCCTCCAGCGACTTCGGGAGACCCGGCCCGAGCATCACCATGCCGGCCATGAGGAGGACGCCGACGAGGAAGGCCACGTCGTCGGCGTCCGTGATGAACGTCGTGTCGAGGCCGGATCTGGCGATGGTCAGGGCGACGAACGTCACGAGGATCAGGGCCATGGCTGTCCAGAAGCCGTCTCGCCTGCGGAGGGCAGCCGCCGCGAAGGCTCCGGCAAGGGTGATGACTCCAACGACGTCGCCGAGCGTCATGAGCACGTCCAGGTTTGCGCTCGAGGTTGGCAGGCGTGGCCGCGCGTCTCCATCACCGTCGGGCCCAGCCGGGCACGCGCGCGTCCGTCGCTGGACGGCAGCTCTCGAGCAGTCACGGGCTCAATCTACCGCGGACCACGC
>JAKAHU010000040.1 GCA_021825385.1 Chloroflexota bacterium
CGAGTCGTGCCGCCACCGGGTTGTCGCCGATCGCGTACAGCAGCCGGCCGAAGCCGGTCTGGCGAAGGAGGACCAGGACGAACGCGGCGACCGGCAGGAACACGAGCAAGCTGGCCGGCAGGATGGTCATGAACGTGGTCGTGCCGATCCAGCGGAACTCCTGCGGCACACCGGCCCCGGTCTGGACCATCACCAGCTGCCACACGTTGGCCAGGCCCAGGACGACCAGGCTCATCCCCAAGGTCATGATCAGGGGGTGGACCCGGAAGACGCCGACCCCGATGCCGGTCAGGGCGCCGGCCAGGGCCGCGATCACCAGGGCCACGATGATCGCCACCGGCAGCCCCTGCGGTCCGACGAGGGTGGCCACCACGAACCCGCTCATTGACGCGACGGCGCCGACCGACAGGTCGATGCCGCCGGTCAGGAAAGTGATCGTCTGGCAGGCCGCGAGAAGGGCCAGCGGGATCGCGGCCCGGAGCGTCACGCCGACCCAGCCGGGGCCGATCACCTCGGGCTTGAGGATGAAGAACAGGATGATCAGCAGCCCCAGGAGCCCGACCAGCGGAATCAGCGGCCGGTCACGGAACAGGCCGCGCCCAATCGCCGCGCGGCGCCAGGTCGCGCCGCGGGCGGTTGAGGTCCCGCTCATGCCCGTGACCGCCGAAGCTGGACGAGCGTGCCGATCATGACCACCCCGATCAGGATCGCGCCCTGCGTGACGACCGCGTAGTTCGGGTTGATGTTGAGGAACGTGATGTCGGTCCGGATCAGCTGGAGGATCATGACCGCCACGATCGCCCCGAACGCACCGCCGCGACCGCCGGCCAGACTGACCCCGCCGAGGACGACAGCGGCAACGCTGTTCAACGTGTACGGGCCGGGCACCGGTGTGCCGATCCCAGTGCTGGCCGTGAGCGACAGCCCGCCCAGCGCGGCGAACAACCCCGCCAGGACGTATGCCAGGATCCGTGTCCGGCTGACCGGCACGCCACTCCGGAACGCGGCCAGCCGGTTGCTTCCGATGGCGTAGATCGATAAGCCGAACCGGGACGAGCGGAGTGGGATCCAGACGATCGCCACGAGCACGATCAGGACGACCGCCGCCTTCGGGATCCACTCGCTGCCGAGAGACCCGACGACCACATCCTTGAGCCACTTCGCCGACCCGCCCCCGGGCGTCTTGAGGACCAGCAGGGCAGCACCGGCCCAGACATATGACATGGCCAGGGTGACCACGATGTCGGGCACCCGGGTGATGACGACCAGCGACCCGTTGACCGCACCCAGGACCAGGCCAAGCAGAATCACTCCGAGCACGACGGCAAGGCCGAACTCCTCGGACTGACCCTTCATCATGAACGCCGAGATCACGCTGCAGAGCGCCATCATCGAGCCGACGGAGAGGTCGATCCCGCCCGAGATGACGACGATCGCCTGCGCCACCGCGGCCAGGGCGAGCGGTAGGACCGAGATCGCCAGGCCCTGGATCCCGGGCACGCCGTAGCTCGGCTGGATCAGCTTGGTGAACACGAGCAGCAGCGCAAGCAGAGCGACCAGCCCGAGGGTCCAACCATTCCGCGTGGCGTAACCGAGCAGTTGCGCGAGCCTGCCCGCCGGTCGGGCGTCGAGGACGGTGGCGGTCGCGCTCATCGAGCGGCCTTCGATCCGTACGACGGAGCGTCGCCGGCGACCCCCTCGGCCACCGCCAGCTCTGGGATCACGGCGTCGGCTCGCAGGTTGTAGGCGGCCCGCAGCAGCGTCGGCTCGTCGGCCTCGGCGACCGGGATCTCGGCTACGACCCGTCCGCCGAAGATCACGATCGCCCGGTCGCACACGAGCTGCACCTCCTTGAGCTCTGAGGTGTAGAGCAGGACGGCCGCGCCCGCCGCGGCCAGGTCGCGCAGCAGCTGGTAGATCTGCTGCTTGGTCCGGATGTCGATCCCGCGGGTCGGGTCGAAGCACAGCAAGGTGCGGACGCCACCGGCCACCCAGCGGGCGATCGTCACCTTCTGCTGGTTGCCCCCCGACAGGCGCCGAACCTCGCCCTGGGCGCGGGTGTCGATCTGGAGTGTGCTGATGGCGTGGTCGACACGCTTGCGCTCCTCTCGGCCGTTGAGCATGCCCCAGTTCGGCAGGCGCGTCGTGAACGGCAGGGCGATATTCTCGCGCACCGAGCGCTGCATCAGCAGTGCCTCCGTCCGGTCGGCGGGCACATACACGAGACCGGCCCGGATGGCATCGGCCGGATGGCGGAAGGAGACCGCGGTGCCATCGACGAGGAGTTGGCCGGCACCGGGTCGCTCCGAGCCGGACAGGATGTCGAACAGCTCGTCCTGGCCCTGACCTTCGAGCGCGACGACACCGAGGACCTCGCCTGGATAGAGGTCGAACGACAGGTCCTGGCGGTGGGTGCTGGTGCTCAGGCCGCGTGCACTGATCCGCGGTGTTACGCCATGGGGACGGCTGGCGCGGGCGGCCAGCTCCGTGCTGGTCGTGGTCATGTTCTCGACCACCTGACCGAGCATGAGCTCGACGATTCGTTCCTCCGACCCCGCAGTGACGTCGACGACGCCGACCGTCTCGCCCTCGCGGAGGACGGTCGCCCGGTCGCACACCGCGGCGATCTCGATCAGCCGGTGGGAGATGAAGATCACCGACCGGTCACCGCCGCGCTGGCGGCCGATCACCTCGAGAACCCGTTCGGTCAGGTTGGCGGGCAGCGCCGCGGTCATCTCGTCGAGCATCAGGACGTCCGGTTCGATGGCCAGCGCACGGGCGAGGTCGATGATCCGGAGCCAGGCCAGCGGGACCCTGCGGACGAGGTTCCCAAGGTTGAGGTCTGGCAGCCCCAGTTCGGCAAGCCAGTGGCGGAAGGGCTCGAGAGGCGTCTCGGTCAGACGCAGGTTGGACCGGATGTCGAGGTCCGGGATGAGCGCCGGCTCCTGGTACACCGAGACGAGACCGCCGCGTCGCGCCTCGGCCGGCGAATGGACGGTGCGCTCCTTACCACGCACGGTGATCCGGCCGCGGTCAGGGTGGACCGCTCCGGTGAGGATCTTGACCAGCGTGCTCTTGCCGGCGCCGTTGGCGCCCATGAGCGCATGGACCTCCCCGGGACGCACGGCGAGCGTGGCCGCCTTGAGCGCGACGACTGCGCCGTAGGCCTTGGAGATGCCGGTGGCCTCGAGCAGGAGATCGGTGGCGGTGACAGTCATTGGAGGAGCGTGTGCGGGGCTTCGGCATGCCGAAGCCCCGCAGCACCTATACCCAGGGAGCGCTACTCGCCCGGGCCCTTGCAGGCGACTGCCTGCTGCGGGGTGTAGCTCGTATAGCCCTCGATCTGGAGGCCAAGCGGCCAGAGCGGGTCGAGTCCATCGACCTGCCAGGACTTGAGCATCGCCCTGCCTGCGTCGGAGGTGTTGTCGGCGCCGACCGGCTTGAGCAGCACGGTGTTCGGCTTCGGTGCGGACGGGTCGGTCTGGACCGCCTCGCCGTTGAGCAGCTTGAGCGCCAGGTTGACGCCCGCGCCGCCGACGGCGGCGGTGTTGGTCACGGCCACGCCCTCGAGGCCCGGATAGTCGGTGGTGTTGAGGAGCTGGGAAACGAACGCGCCGAGGTCGGCACCGACGATCGGCACGAACTTCTTGCCGGCGGCCTTGATCGCATCGACGACCTGCGAGTCCATGCCGGACGTCCAGATGCCGTTGATCGTGTCGTACTGCCCGCTGGCGATGAAGTCGTTGATCAGCTGCGTTGTGGTGGCGGGATCCCATCCGGTGGCCACGCCGTCCTCATTCGGGAGGACCTTGATGTTCGGATAGTCCTTGAGGACTTCCTTGAACCCGATGTCGCGATCGGTGTCGGCCGGGTGGCCGGCGAAGCCGCGCATGTAGTAGACGGTGCCCTTGCCGCCGATCTTGTCGAACAGCCACTTGGCGCCGATCTTCGCGTACTCGACCTGGTTGTTGTAGAGGTTGTACGTGTCGGGGTGGTTGACGTAGGCATCGACCGAGATGGTCTTGATGCCCGCTGCCTTGGCCTCGTCGAGCGCCGGGTTCAGCGCATCGGGATCATTCGGATTGAACACGATCGCGTTGACGCCCTTGGCGATCAGATCGCGGAGGTCCTGGAGCTGCCCGGCCGCGTCCGTGTTGCGATGGATCACAGTCAGCTCGGACACTTGGCCGGAGGCGAGAGCCTCGGCCTTGGCGGTGCAGACCTGCTCCTCGCGGAATCCGTTGCCGACGCCACCGCCGTTCGAGTAGCCGATCTTCCAGGTCTTGGCGGCCTGGCTCGGCTAGGTCGATGCGCCGGCGCTCGGCTCGGTCGATGCGCCGGCGCTCGGCGCGGTCGAGCCGCCGGTGCTCGAACAGGCGACCGCGAGCACGGCCACGGCCACCAGGCCGACGAGCGCTCGTGCGCGTGTCGATCCCTTGCTCATGCGTGTTCCTCCTTTACGACCGACGCGCCGATCTGGTCGCGTCGCCGACATGCCGGTCCCTTCGGGGAGAGTCCACCTGATCTCGTGCTTCACCTCCTGCCCGCGCTCCTCCTTGCCATCACTCCTCCCGAGCGATGACCCGGGCGATGCGATGCGCATGCTCTCGATAGGCGTCGTCAAACAGCTGCCGCGAGCGATCGGCGCCTACGACCGAGGCTCGGGTGATGACCGGCGGCATCGCCCCGCGCTCGACGAGCAGCTGGGCGGTCCGGACCTTGATCGAGTTGACGATGGCGACGGCGGCGAGGGTCGAGCCCGGTCCGACCGGGGTGTCGAGGCCATCCACGCTGACCAGGGCATCCGCGGGCGGGGTGCACAGGTCGACGACGAGGTCCGCTTCGTCGAGCAGCCGGCGGCCGACCTCTGGCGCCGGCTCGTCGGCCATGGATTGGGCGACCGAGGTGACCGCGATGACCCGGAGGCCGCGACGGCGCGCGCCGCGGGCCATCTCGACGGGGACGGCGGACATGCCGCTGGCCGAGAACACGATCATGACGTCGCGCGGGCCGAACCGGAAGTTGCCGAGGATCACCTCGGCCAGGCCCGGCACGCGCTCGATGAACATCGCCTGGCGCTGTCCGTTGGCCCCGACGACCTGGGTGTGGAAGGTCATCGACAGCTCGACGATCGGATTGAAGCCCGGGTACGACCCGTAGCGCGGAAACATCTCCTCGACCGGGATCCGCGAGTGACCGGTGCCGAACAGGTGGACGAGCCCGCCCGATCCGATCGCGTCGGCGCACCACGCGCTGGCCTGCTCGATCGCCTCGGCCTGGCTCTCGCCGATCCGATCGAGGAGCTCCGTCGCGGCGGTCAGCCAGGGCATGGCTGAGGCCTTGGCCGAAGCGCCAGCCATCAGTAGCCACCCTCCGTCCCGGGGCCGGCCACGGTGGGCGCGGCAACCCCTGGGGGCGGGCCACCGGCCTTCCGCGCCCGAAAGTCGTCGATGATCACTTTCGTCGCGGTCGCCCCAATTCGGGTCACACCGAGGGCCATCACGTCGAGCAGCGCATCCAGCGTCCGGACACCGCCGGCGGCCTTGACCCCGATGTGCGGCGAGGTGTTCGCTCGCATCAGGCGCAGATCGGCGTGGGTCGCGCCGCCGGGCGCGAAGCCGGTCGAGGTCTTGACGAAATCGGCGCCGGCGGCCTCGGCCAGGCGGCAGGCACGGATCTTCTCGTCGTCAGTCAGGTAGGCGTTCTCGAAGATGACCTTGACGATCGCGCCGGCGGCGTGGGCGACCTCGACGATCGCCGCGATGTCGGCCTGGACGTCGGCGTCGCGGCCCGACTTGAGTGCGCCGATCTGGATCACCATGTCGAGCTCGGTGGCACCGTCGGCGAGCGCCTGGCGGGCCTCGAACACCTTGGTCTCGGTCCGGTGGTTGCCGTGCGGGAAGCCGATCACGGTGCCGACCGCCACATCGGTGCCATCGAGAATCGCCCGGGCACGACTGACGTCAGCGGGTCGGACGCAGACGGAGGCCACGTGATATTCGGCCGCCAGGCGGCAGCCGTCCTCGATGAACGGATCGTCGAGTTCGGGCCGGAGCAGCGAGTGGTCGATCGTCTTGGCGATGTCGCGTTCGGTCAGGTCGTCGATCGAGCGAGTCATGTCACTCCACGGTGCGATACGCGAGGCTCGGGACGCCGCGGCCGTACTCGATAATCGATTACCGATCTTAGGTGTCCCTGCGCTCGATCGTCAACGGCCGTCTCGTTCTGGCGACCGCTCAGATGGATCGAGCGGAAGGCGGCCACGAGGACCGCCTCGAGATGGCTCGACTCGGCGCGGGGGCGGCAACACGGCGGCCACCACGTCGATCGGCAGGTCCGAGCGGTCGCGTTCATCGGCAGTACGGACGGAGCACGTCCCGGGCGATCCGGAACCCTTGCTTCACCTTCTCGTCGGAGCCCTCGAAGCACCGATCCTCGTGCTCGATGATGCAGTCGCCCTGGTAGCCCTGGCGATACAGCTCACCGTGGACCACGCCCCAGTCGACCTCGCCCAGGCCGGGGATCCGCGGAATCTGCCAGCCCATCCCCATCGACATGATCCCGCGCTCGTAGAGGCCGTCACGGTCGATCATCAGGTCCTTGGCCTGGTAATGGAGGACGTGCGGCCCGAACTCCCTGAGGAAGCGCCCGATGTCGATCATCTGGAGGATCAGGTGCGAGGGGTCGAAGTTGAGCCCGATCGTGTCGCCCCACTGCTCGAGGATCCGTCGCCACATTCGCGGCGTGGTCGCGATGTTGTGACCGCCGGGCCACTCGTCGTAGGAGAACAGCATCGGGCAGTTCTCGAGCGTGATCTTGCGGCCGTGGTCATTGGCGAAGGCGACGATGTCCGGCCAGACTCGGAGCGCCTCTTCCCAGTTCTGGTCCTGGTTCTTGGCGGCGTCGCCGCCCATGAAGGTGTTGACCAACGGGATGCCCATCTTCTCGGCCGCCACGATCACCTGCTTCAGGTGGGCGATCACCTGCTCGCGATGGGCAGGGTCCGGGTGGAGCGGGTTCGGGTAATAGCCGAGGCCCGAGATGGCCAGGCCCTTCGACCTGATCTCGTCGACGATCTCGGTCGCCTGCGACGCGGACAGGTTGGCCACGTCGATGTGGCTGGTCCCGGCGTACCGGCGGGTCGCACCGGACGAGCGCGGCCAGCAGGCGATCTCGAGGACCTCGAAGCCCTCGGCGACCGCCCAGTCGGCGACGTCCATGAGCGGGGTCTCGGGGAACGGTGCGGTCAAGAAGCCGAGCTTCATGGTGCGGTGATCTCCTCTGCGACGGTCGTGGCGCCCGGTTCGGTCACGCCCGACCCCGGGGCACGTCGACCCACCGTCCGAGCCGAGCGCTTTCGGCAACGGCGTCGCCGACGAGCATCTCGTCGTGGCCGTCGGCAAAGGTGGCATATGGTGGCCGGTCGGCCGGACGGCCTGTGACGACGTCGGCGTAGATGGCGCGGAATAGTGCCGCGAAGGTATCGGCGAAGCCCTCGACATGGCCGCCCGGTAGCGCGGCCGCCGTGCGGCCGGCTGCCGACATCAGGGCCGGGTTGCGAAGGAGCAGCTCGTTGGCCCGCTCGCGGTGGCCGAGCCAGAGATGATCGGGTGTTTCCGAGTCCCAGGCCGCCGCGCCAGCTGAGCCATCGATCTCCCACCGCAGGGAGTTCTTGCGACCAGCGCTGATCTGCGACACCGCCACCAAGCCGCGGGCACCATTGGCGAAGCGGAGCATGATCGAGGCGACGTCCTCGGTGGTCATCTGACGTTCGACCGTGTCCGCGGTCCGCGCGGTGGAGAACGTCTCGACCGAACCTCGCGGCTGCTGGCGAGTCTCGACGAACGTGGCCAGGTCGGCCATGACCGACACGATCGGTTGACCGGTCAGGAAGGTGATCAGGTCGAGCCAGTGCGAGCCGATGTCCCCGACCGCGCGCAGGCGACCGCCCTGGTCTGGTTCGAGACGCCAGTTCCAGTCGGTCGAGAGGAGCAGCCAGTCCTGGAGGTAGTGGCCGCTCACGAACCGGACGTCCCCGAGCACGCCGCCCGCGACCACCTCGCGGACATGCTGGTGGAGCGGGTAGAAGCGGATGTTGAAGTTGACCGCGTTGACCAGACCGGTGGAGGCAGCCAGGGCCACCAGCTCGGCCGACTCGGCGGCGGTCATGGCCAGCGGCTTCTCGCAAACCACATGCCGCCCGGCCGCCAGGATTGCCTTCGTCTGGGGGACGTGCAGATGGTTGGGCGAGGTGACGTGGACCACTTGGACGCCCGGATCGTCCAGCAGGGCCTCCAGGGACGGGTACGCGCGCGCCACACCTAGCGCGTCGGCGCGAGCCTGGCCGCGTTCGGGGGTGCTGCCCAGGACGCCCCTGACGTTGACGCCGATCCGGCGGAGCTGCTCGACGTGGACGGTGCCGATGAAGCCCGTGCCGATGACGGCTGCGCCGACGTCGGCGATCCTCCTGAGGCCCGGTTCACCCACCTGCTCGTTCCGATCTAAACATCTAGACAGTCTAGCTGGATGCAGAGCGACGACGGAGCGATTCCGTGGCCGTGGCAAGCAGGCGCACGTTCGAAGGGGCGTTCGAACTTCGTCCGTGGGATCATCCTACTTTGCGCTGTCAAGTGCAAAAGTCAGTTCGCGAGACTATGATCGCGGGGTGGCTCAGTCGATCGATGCGCACCTCGGACCTGCCGGGTCCGGTGCTCCGGCGAAGGGCGGCGCGACCGCGCCAGGTGTCGGGCCGCTGCCCGAGCAGTCGCTGGATGCGCTGGTCACGATCCTGAACCAGATCCGTCTCGAGCAATCGCTGTCGCGCTCCGAACTGGTCGCCCGGACGGGTCTCGGTCGGGCGATCGTCGCCCAGCGGATCGGCGAGCTCATCGAGCGCGGGCTGGTCCGGGAGGGGGACGTGGGGCCGAGCACGGGCGGCCGGCCACCTCGCCAGCTGATGTTCCGGGCGGATGCCGGTCACCTGCTGGTGGCCGACCTCGGCGCGACGAGCATCGATGTCGCGGTGACGACCCTCGATGGGCGGATCCTCGGGCACCAGGCCGAACCATCCTCGATCGCCGTTGGCCCCGAGCGGTGTCTCGACCGCGTCGCCGAGCTGTTCGACGATCTGCGCCGGTCGATCGAACCACTGCCCGGTCGCCTATGCGGGGTCGGCATCGGGGTGCCGGGTCCGGTCGAGTTCCAGTCCGGCCGTCCGATCGCGCCGGCGATCATGCCGGGCTGGGACAGGTACCCGATCCGCGAGCGGTTTGCGGCCCGCTATGGCACGCCGGTCTTTGTCGACAACGACGTCAACATCCTGGCGCTCGGCGAGTGGCGCGCGGGTGTGGCCATGGGCCACGACAACGTGGTCGTGCTCAAGATCGGGACGGGAATCGGTGCCGGGATCATCTCGGACGGGCGGCTCCATCGCGGCGCTCAGGGGAGCGCCGGGGATGTCGGCCACATCCAGGTCGTGGACGACCCTTCAGTCGTCTGCCGTTGCGGCAAGCTCGGCTGCCTGGAGGCGCTGGCAGGCGGGGAGGCGCTCGGCCGGGCCGGGGAGGCGGCCGCTCGCGAGGGACGCAGTCCACGGCTCCGGGCCGCCCTCGACCAACAGGGCCGCGTGACCGCGCAGGATGTCGGGCTCGCCGCCTCGTCCGGCGACCCGGTGGCCGTGGCGATCCTCCAGTCGGCCGCCCAGCTGATCGGCTCGATGCTGGCCAGCGTGGTCAACTTCTTCAATCCGTCGTTGATCGTGATCGGCGGCGGCGTCGCCAACAGCCCGGACCACCTCCTGGCCGCTATCCGCGAGACGATCTACCGACGATCTCTGCCACTGGCTACCCGCGACCTGCTCATCCAGCGCTCGTCGCTGGGCGGGCTGGCCGGGGTGATCGGGGCATCGGCGATGGTGATCGATCAGCTCTTCGCGCGGGAGGCGATCGGGCGCTGGATGGAAGCCGGCGGGCTGGCCGGTCGGTGATCGGCGACGGCGCGACACGATCGCGCCCGATCGGTCGGGCACCGGTTCGGCTCTCCCGGACCGTGGCTGACCTCAGCGGTTCGGTGAATCCGGGCTAGCCAACCGGCTCCGGTGCACCCGATCGTGCCTGACGAGAGGGCCGGAACGATCGCCGACCCGGACCCCATCAGCCTCCCGCGACGACGCGGTCGCTGAAGTCACCCGAGGCCGGATCCTTGAGGATCAGCTTCTGTCGGCCGTCCGGCAGGATCTCACGCTTGATCACGACCTGGCCCTCATAGATCTCGGGCGTCGACGCGATCCGCGGTGTCGTGCCACCGCGCCAGTCGAGCTCGACCGGTGCCCAAGCGTGCGCTTTCGCCGAGCGGTAGGCGGCATCCATGATCGCGTTGACCACGTAGCCGTCATAGAACGTCTCCTGGGGCCTACCGCCCGTGTCGATGGCCCGGAACATGTCGCTGAACATGTCGACGTAGCCAAGCTCGCTGACCTCATCGCCGACAGGGAACAGCCAGCCCGCCGACGTCTCGGCCTTTTCGGCCACGTAACCCGATCCGCCGCCGGCGGTGAACATCTCGAACCCGGTCCGCAGGAAGTGGTTCATCCAGATCGTGCCCCGCGTGCCGGCCACCTCGTCGCGCAGGTCCATGCCGCCGCGGAACGTCCAGCTCACTTCGAACTGACCGAGGGCCCCCGACTCGAACCGGATCAGCGCCACGGCGTTGTCCTCGTCGGCAATCGGATGGACGAGCGTGTCGGTGTGGCACAGGACCTCGAGGGGCCGGTTCCCCTTGCCGACGAAGTTGCGGATGATCTCGATGCAGTGGCAGCCGAGGTCGACGATCGCGCCGCCGCCGGTCAGTCGGCCGTCCCAGAACCAGGCCGAGTGGGGCCCCGGATGCGCCTCACGCGACCGGACCCAGGTCACCTCGCCGATCGCCCCGGCCCGCACCGAGGCGACCGCCTTGAGCGACTTCGGTGTGTAGCACAGGTCTTCCAGGTAGCCAGCGAAGACGCCCGCCCGCTCCACGGTCTCGAGCATCCGGCGGGCCTCGTCCGCCGTTCGTCCAAGCGGCTTCGTGCACAGGACGGCCTTGCCCGCCTTGGCCGCGAGGGCGATCGCCTCCTCATGGAGGAAGTTCGGCAACCCCACGATCACCACGTCTGTGTCCGGGTGGTTGATCGCGCTGTGGAGGTCGGTTGTCGACTCGGGGATGCCCCAACGCTCGCAGAAGGCCGCGCCGCGCTCGGCGCTCCGGGAATAGACGACCCGCACCCGGTCGCGACCGCGTTGGCCGTGCAGCGTGTGGGTATAGAAGTCGGCGATCAGCCCCGTGCCGAGCATCGTGACCTGGTGGCCGTCCATCCCTTCTCCTCCTACTTGAACCCGCGCACCGGGTCGCGGCCAGCGACCAGGGCTCGGAGCTTGGCCCGGGTCGCCCATCGAGCTGTCTGGCTTGCGCTGCAGGCGGCGTCGAGCATCTCTCGTTCCGAAGGGACGCCAACCGCGGGCACGGGTCGATCCGTTCGGTGATGCCGGCGGCGATCTCGATATTGTAGTTCTGGCGTCGGCAGCACCGGCGGACGCGCGGTGCTGCCGGCCTCGATCCCGGCGACGACCCGGCACCTTCGTCCGTGCGACCCGATGACGCTGGTCAGCAGCCCGGTCACGACCGACGGCCCTCGATCACGCCGGCGGCACCGGCGAATGCGTAGAGCCGGGCGGGGTTGTCGACGAACAGCCGCCGGCGGACGTGTTCGCCGAGCCCGGCTGCCTCGAGCTGCTGGCTGAAGCCATTGAGCAGCCAGGTCAGCCCGGGTTCACCGCCAAAGACCCGGTAGTAGCGGCGCTTGGCGGCGTCCATCCCGAGCACGACCCGGTCGTCGAGGCCGTCCTCGACCATCCACTCGAGGAGCTGAAGTGTCCCGTTCGGCCGGTCGCCCCATCGAAACGACTGGTCGTACTCGAGCCTCGCGCCCGTCGCCGCGAGCTCGCGGTGATAACCGCGGTCGACCACCTTGTCGACGTGGCTCAGCGCGACATGTGCGAGGTCGACCCCACAGTCGCCGAGCAGGCCCGCCTGTTCGAGGGCGCCCGTCCCGCCCTCGCAGTGAGTGAGGATCGGGACGCCGGTCCGGCGATGCGTCTCGGCCGCGGCCTCGAACACGGGGCGGTCGCGGTCGGATGGTCCGCCCTCGCTGCCCGCGACCTTGATCACGCCCGCGCGGATCCCGGTCCGGTGCACGATCGGGCCGCTGTAGTCATGGTCGTCGATGCCGTCGGTCACGTCCGCGGTGAACAAGTCGGCCAGCTCGTCGGGGGTGACCCGGTGGCTCCAGTGGGTCGGCCCGTACCAGCGCTCGTGATGCAGCCCGGTCGGCGCGACCACGTGGACCCCCGTCCGGCGCGACAGCTCAGCCAGCTTCGCCGCGTTCCGCCCGGCGTCGCAGGGCATGGCATCGACGACGGTGCCGAGGCCCAGCGCGGCGGCGCCGACGAGCTCGGTCGCCATGGCCTCCACGTCTCCCAGGTCGAACTGCGGGTCCATCAGCACCGGCCGGCCGCCGTCGATGATGACGTGCTCGTGGGCATAGGTGACCCCGAGCTCCGAAGGTTCGATGTCGCCGAGGACCGTGCGGACGAAGCTCATCGCCGGTCTGCCGTTCTGGTCGCAGGCGCATCATCGAGCTCGAGCACGGCGCCGGCGGCCCGAAGCCGGTCACGAAGGACCGCCACGTCGACGGCGCGCGGCTCCACGCCGGTCTCGATGGCGAGGCCAGCCGCGGTCCCCGCGGCCTGGCCCATGGCCATGCACTGGGCCATGCTCCGGACCGAAGCGTGCGCGTCGTGGGTGGCACTGAAGCAGCGACCTGCGACCAGGACGTTGACCGCATCGCGGACGACGAGTGTCCGGTAGGGGATCCCGACCGCCTGGCCGTCGGGCAGGTACTCCCAGACCGTGTCCGCGCCGGCGTGGTGGTCCTCGATCGGGGCGCCGCACAACCCGATCGCGTCCTCGAACTGCCGCGCGGCGAGCACGTCCTCGCGACTCAGCCGTGCGTCACCATAGACACGCCGCGTCTCGCGGACGCCGATCTGCGTCCCGAGCGCGACGAGGGACGCGCGCTCGTAACCCGGCACCCGCTCGCGCAGGAAGCGAACGTATTCGAGCGCCTGACGGCGCCCGGCGATCTCGGCCTCGGTCAGGAACCAGGGATTGGTGGCGTTGACGATCCGACCGCGATCGTCGTGGCCAAACGACTCGAGGCGGGTCATGATCGTCGCGGTCACACCGTCGATCGGGGTGACATGGTCACTCCCTTCGCGGCGCGGCAGGTCGTAATCGCCGGAAGCCACCGCCTCGGCCATCAGCGCATGCAGCCCCTCCTTCGAGAGCGTTCGACGCCGGGCCTGGTCGACGTTGGCCATCCGGAAGGTCGTGGTCAGGGTCTGGGCTGGATCGAGCTCGCCGGCGGTCTCATAGCCGAACCCGGCGAACGCCGACAGGTCGGCGTCCCCGCTGGCGTCGACGAACACGCGTGCCTCGACCCGTCCCAGTCCGGCCCGCGTCGCGACGACCACCGCGCCCACCCGCCCGTCGGCCACCTCGGCGTCCTGCAGGACGGTGTGGAGCAAGATCCGCGCCCCGGCGCCCTGGACAAGATGCTCCCAGACGACCTTGAGGTGCTCTGCGAGGTAGGTGATTCCCGTCCCGGCGCCGTAGGTGTTGGGGCGCTCGAGGACCGGGCCCATCGCCCGGAGCCCGGCCACGACCTCGTCGCCAATCCCCCCGATCACCTTGCGGCTGGTCGATCCGGGCGTGTAGAACCCGTAGAAGGTGTCGAGGACGGCGGTACTCGTTCCTCCCAGGAACGGCAAACGATCGACCAGGAGCACCGAGGCGCCCGTGCGGGCCGCGGCGATCGCCGCCGTCGAACCGGCCGATCCTCCGCCGACGACACAGACGTCGACCGCCGCCAGCAACGGGAGGGTCACGCCTCACTCCCTGGCTCTGGCGACGCCGAAACCACCGACCAACCACCGTCGATCTTGAGCAGCTGCCCGGTCACGACCCGGGACTCGTCCGATAGGAAGTACACCGCGGCCTGGGCCACCTCGTCGGGGTTGAGCATCTCGCCGGCCAGCGGCTGCTTGCGCCTGGCGAAGGCCAGGATCCGCGCGTCGGACCGGGCGCGCGAGGCCATCGGCGTGTTGGTCAGAGACGGCGCGACCACGTTGACCCTGATCCCGTGCGGCGCGTAGGTCGCGGCCATGCTCGTCATCAGGGCGTTCGTGGCACCCCTCGCGGCGGCGTAGGCATGCGTCGCGAAGTAGGGTGGCGCCGGGTCGGTGGCCGTGACGCTGCCCATCAACAGGATCGAGCCTCGTGTCCCGGACGGGTTCGGGTCCTGGGTGAGCATCAGGCGGACCACCGCGCGGCAGACGAGCGCCTGCGTCCGCAGGTTGATCTCAAATGTTCGTTCCCAGCCCTCCGCGGTTAGCTCGTGGAGTGGCCCGTCACCGAAGCGGCGTCCGCTGCCGCCGGCGACGGCGAACAGGCCGTCGATCCGTCCGAAGCGCTCATTCACGGCCGCGACCGCCCGGTCGACGTCTTCCTCGGCGGTCAGGTCCGCGGCGACCCCCAGGGCGCGACCCCCTGCCGCCTCGATCTCGCGGGCGAGCGAATGGACGTGCTCGGGCGTACGTGACACAACCGCCACGGCAGCGCCCTCGAAGGCCAGCCGTCGGGCGCTCGCGGCGGCGATCCCGGTCGATCCGGTGATCAGGCAGACGCGGTCGCGGAGTCGGTCCATGGACCAAAGGATCGCACATGAAAGGATCCGATTCTCCGGCCCGGAGCGATCGGATCGAGAAGGGCACGAACGAGATCTGCTTGGCCTCGTCCACCCCGAACCTCGCCCTCGGTGCGGTCAACCGCCCGGCCAGCGGCGGAGCCGCGCGGCCCCACCGACCCGGCTGACCTCGGTCCGGCCCGTCCAGCACCGTCGTGGAGATGCTGACCCGCTCCCGCAGGCCATCTCTGCGTTGACGTCCGCCACCGGCACGTCTATGCTGAGTCCGTTCCCACCTCGGCCTGCGCTGCGGACCCGATTCCGCGCGACCGTCCCGCCGACCCGTACCCCCAAGGTGATCCTACCCAGATGCCCGGAACCAGCCCCGACCAGCGATCACGCAACCGGCGCCCGCGTCGCCGCCCGCAGGGCGTGGCCCGGACGCCCGTCACCGAATACGACGAGCTCCAGGAGCTCGAGGCCGCCCGCGAGCGCAACGACCTCGACGTGGCCGATCTGCGCGCCATGAGCGTGGCCGAGCTGCGCTCGGTCGCCCGTGATCTCGAGGTCGACGTGGCCGGTGCGGAGCGCAAGGAAGAGCTCGTCGACCGGATCCTGCAGCGCCAGTCGGAGCGGGCCGGGCATGCCTATGCGACCGGCATCCTCGACATCGTGGACGAGGGCTTCGGCTTCATGCGTCGCCATGGGCTCCTGCCGAGCCCCGACGACGTCTATGTCAGCTCCAGTCAGATCCGCCGCTTCGGTCTCCGGATCGGGGATCGGATCGCGGGTGCGGTCCGGGCGCCGCGTGACGCCGAGAAGTACTGGGGCCTGCTGCGTGTCGACTCGGTGAACGGGGTGGACATCGAGACCGCCCGCCGCCGCCCCCATTTCGCCGACCTGACGCCGATCCATCCGAACGAGCTGATCAACCTCGAATCGGACCCCAAGAACCTGAGCCAGCGGCTGGTCAACCTGGTCAACCCGCTCGGCAAGGGCCAGCGTGCCCTGATCGTCAGCCCGCCCAAGGCGGGCAAGACGATGCTGCTCAAGAACATCGCCAACGGGATCAGCGCCAACTACCCGGAGATCCTGCTCATGGTCGCCCTGATTGGCGAGCGGCCGGAGGAGGTCACCGACATGCGCCGCTCGGTGAAGGGCGAGGTGATCAGCTCCACCTTCGACGAGCCGACCGAGAACCACACCCACGTCGCCGAGATGGCCCTCGAGATCGCGAAGCGCCAGGTCGAAACCGGGCGAGACGTCGTCATCCTCCTCGACTCGATCACCCGCCTGGCCCGGGCCTACAACCTCGCTCTGCCGCCCTCGGGCCGGACGCTCTCGGGCGGCATCGATCCGATCGCCCTCTATCCGCCGAAGCGCTTCTTCGGTGCGGCGCGCAAGATCGAGGAGGGCGGCTCGCTGACGATCATCGCCACCTGCCTCGTCGACACCGGCTCGCGGATGGACGACGTCATCTACGAGGAGTTCAAGGGGACCGGCAACAGCGAACTGATCCTCGACCGCAAGCTCGCCGAGAAGCGGATCTTCCCGGCCATTGACGTCCAGCGCTCGGGCACCCGGCGCGAGGAGCTGCTGCTCGAGGAGGGGACGCTCAAGATGGTCTGGACGATGCGCCGGATGCTGTCGGCGGTGGGCACGAACGAGGGGATCGAGCTGCTCCTCAACCGGCTGGCCAAGACCGAGAGCAACGCCCAGTTCCTGGCCACGCTGACGAAGAGTCTCGATTCCTAAGCCCCGCGCCATTCGGGCTCGGCTGGGCCGATTTGCACGCCCTCGCCACGTCTGCTAGGGTGTGCCGGACATCGGCGGCCCGGCCCTTCGAACCGGGCGCACATCGCGTTTGAGACCCCCAGCTCAATACCGCGACCCCCGCGGGCGGTCAGCTTCGCCAGCCCCACGCACCCTCCACCTGCGTCCCGACCGCCCGCTCCGTGCAGGAGACCGTATTGCAAGACGCGACGGTCGTTGTGCAGCGCCTTCGTGCGCGTCTGCGCCTCGACCCGCTCCGACGACCGAGGCGAGTCAGACGGATCGGCCGGCACCGCCCGCCATTCCGCGATCTCCGGACCGTCCTCACCGCGCTCGCCACCCGTCTCGGCGGCCCCGAGCGAGTGCTCCCCATGGCGGTCGCGAGCCTCGTTCTGGTCGCCTCGATCCTCAGTGTCGTCCCCGCCAGCGGCACGGCCGGGGCGACGGGCAACGCGAACGGCGCCGGCAGCGAGCCACGGCTCGGCATCGCCGCGCTCAATCCGGCCGCAGCGGCGGACGGCCTCGATGTCGCGCCGCCCGAGGCCGACGGTCCGAACGGCCTCCTCGAAGTCCTGCCGGCCCCGGGTCAGGGAGCGTCCGGTGCGGTCGCGGGCGCGAGCTCGGCCGGAGCACCCGGAGCCTCGGGATCGGCCGGAGCGGCCGGCGGCCTCGCCCCGCTCGCCGCGGCCGGGATTCCGGCCGACCCCCCCGTCTCTTCCCCGGCGCCCACCGGCCCCTACCTCGCCGACGGCACGCTCCTCAAGCCGGTCGCGGTCGACACGAGCGTCCCCGACGGCTCCGGGACGCTGCGCACCTACCGGGTCCAGTCCGGTGACACGCTGACCGGGATTGCGCGCCGCTTCGGGCTCTCGATGATGACGCTCTGGTGGGCAAACGATCTAACCTCGAAGGACGACCTCCACGTTGGCCAGACGCTGATCATCCCGCCCGTGAACGGTCTGGTCGTGCGGGTCAAGGATGGGGACACGCTCGCCTCGATCGCATCGAGCACCGGCGTCTCGGCGGACGAGATCGTTGCCTTCAACGGGCTGACCGACCGAACGGTGATCATCGGCCAGACGCTGGTCATCCCGGGCGCCCGGGGCGACGCGATCCCGACGCCCACCCCGCGCCCGGCGCCGGTCTTCACCGCCCGCAGCTCGGGCTCCGGGTCGGGCTCGAGCGGCGGCGGCACCTCCGTCCGCCCACCGGTCAGCTACGGCGGGGGCGCCTTCGCCTGGCCGGTCCCGGGCGGCTACATCAGCCAGTACTTCCACACCGGCCACTATGCGCTCGACATCGCCGCGGACTGGGGCACACCGGTCCGGGCCGCCGCGGCCGGCACCGTCGTCTTCGCGGGCTGGAAGAACAACGGCGGTGGTTACCAGGTCTGGCTGGCCAACGGCTCCGGGCTCTACACCGCCTATTACCACATGTCAGCGCTTTCGGTCGGAGCCGGCCAGCAGGTGAGTCGTGGCCAGCAGATTGGCCGGATCGGCGCCACCGGCTGGGCGACCGGTCCGCACCTCCACTTCGAGGTCTGGCGGGGCCCGATGTGGGAGGGCGGAAGCCGGGTCAACCCGCTCAACTTCTACTGAGCCGGCCGATCCCCGGAGCCGACCATCTCGGCACGGCTGGTTCACCCGCGGCCGCGCCCTGGTGACTCCCTGGTCGCGCTCGCGCCAGTCGCGGCCGCTCGTGGGAATGCCGACCCGGTACGGGTCCGCGACCAGCCTGCGGGACGGGCCGCGGCCCATGGCGGCCCATGAGAGAATCGACCTGATGTTCCTCGACCGTGTGAAGATC
>JAKAHU010000296.1 GCA_021825385.1 Chloroflexota bacterium
GCCTCGAACGTGACCGGAATCATCAGCGACACCCGGGCGATCTCGGTCCTGCTCCATCGCCACGGAGCGCTCTCGTTCTGGGACTTCGCCGCGGCCGCGCCGTACGTCGAGATCGAGATGAGGATGGCCGGCCGCGACGGACGCCCGGCGTCGGCGTCGGCCGATCCCGACGCTCGGTTCGCCTACAAGGACGCGATCTTCCTGTCGCCCCACAAGCTGATCGGGGGTCCCGGCACGCCCGGCGTCCTCGTCGCCCGGCGGGACCTGTTCCGCAATCGCGTCCCGAGCCTGCCCGGGGGAGGGACGGTCGCCTACGTCAACCCGACCGAGCACGTCTACCTCGCCGACATCGAGCACCGCGAGGAGGGCGGGACGCCCGCGATCGTCGAATCGATCCGGGCCGGGCTCGTCTTCCAGCTCAAGGAGGCGGTTGGCGTGGAGGCGATCCGGGCTCGCGAGAGCTCGTTCATCCGTCGGGCGATCGAACGCTGGGAGCGCCACCCGAAGCTCGAGATCCTCGGTAATCGCGAGGCCGACCGGCTCTCGATCGTCTCGTTCGTCGTTCGCCACGAAGAGCCCTCCGGATCGCGGCGCTACCTCCATCACAACTACGTCGTGGCGCTCCTGAACGACCTGTTCGGGATCCAGGCCCGGGGCGGCTGCTCCTGCGCCGGGCCCTACGGTCACCGGCTGCTCGGGATCGACCTCGACCGCTCGCACGAGTTCGAACGCCAGATCTCGCGCGGTTGCGAGGGGATCAAGCCCGGCTGGGTCCGGGTGAACTTCAACTATTTCATCTCCGAGCCCGTCTTCGAGTACCTCCTCGCGGCGGTCGAGCTCGTGGCCGATCACGGGTGGCGGCTCCTGCCCCACTACCGGTTCGATCCGGCCAGCGGTCTGTGGCAGCATCGCCATGGGCCGGCCGAGGCACCGCTCTCGCTGCGCGACATCCGCTACACCGGCGGCCGGATGGCGTACCCGGTCCACCGGCGGCGCGAGCCGGAGGATCGCCTCACGGACTACCTCGCCGAGGCCCGGGCCCTGCTCGCCTCGCCGCCGGCCCCGCCCGGCCCACCCGATCGAGCGCCGGTCGACGGCGACTTCGAGACGCTGCGCTGGTTTCCGCTGCCCCACGAGATCGGCCGCTGATCGGGTACCATGCCCCGAATGCGACTGCCTGACGGCCGCCCGCCCGGCCTGCACCCGACCAGCTCCCGGAACGGCGGCAGCCGTGCCGCACCCCGGATCGCGTCTCGCGCCGCGGCGCTGGCCGCCCTGGTCGTCCTCGTCGCCTCGCTCGCGGCTCCAACGGTGGCGGCCGCGAGCGTCCGCCGGACCTGGACCGCCAGCCTCGGGGGCGGCGCGAACGGGACGGTCCGGTTGACCGCCTACACGAGCGGTACCGGCCTCCTGACGCTCGAGCTCAGAGGCCTCCAGCCGTCGACGATCTACCCGGTCATCGTCTATCGCGGCACGTGCGGGTCGCCCCTCCTGGTCACCAGGCTGCCCGGCTTTCGGACCGACGCGGCGGGCGCGATCGTCAAGCGCTCGGCGCTCACGACGACGATGCTGAACGCGATCTGGAGGTACGGCCGGACCGGGACGATCGCGCTCAAGGTCGGGAACGGCTCTCTCGGCCGCTGCGCCGCGCTCCGCTACCCGGTCGCGACGAGGGTCGCGATCCCCAGCCTGGCGATCGACCTGCCGGTCGTCCGGCCACCGAGTGGCTACCCGCTGTGCAACGTGGCGATGTACATCAGGGAGCTCTCGCAGCCACGCGAGGCGGGCGTCAGCTACATCTACGCCCACGCCCGGAAGGGGATGTTCCTGCCGCTCCTCGAGCGCTCGAAGGTGAACAACGGGGCGAGCTTGCTGGGCATGACCGTCCGGGTCTGGACGAGCGACGACATCCTCTCCACCTACCAGATCATCCGGGTCCGCCGGCATGTCACGACGCTCGACGGCATCTTTGGGATCACCGCCGAGCAGCTCTGGCTGCAGACCTCGGAGGGACCGAACGGCACCCGCGAGAAGCTGATCGTGATCGCCCGGCGCCTGGGCAGCGTGGCCAGCGACCACGCCGCCGCCCACCCGACCCCCCGCCCGATCGTCTGCAGCTGACCGCCCGGGGCTCCGCGGGACCGGGCTCAGGCGCGGTGGTAGGGCGAGAAGTAGTCCGGGGCCGGAGCCCTGATCTGGCTGTCGTCGAGGCGCCAGGCGAGCTCGGAATCGACCGCCACCACGCCCTCGACCCGGGCCACGTGGCGCGCCACCAGATCGGCCGTCGAGCGCCGGTCGACGGTCCCGCGCAGGTGGACGACGCCGCGTTCGACGCGGATCTCGATGTCGGCCGGATCGACCCACAGCTCCTTGACCAGCACCTCGTCCCGGATCACCCGCTCGAGCTCATCGTCGGGACGGAGGTAGGCGCGCACGAGGTCGGCCCGGGTGACGATCCCGACCAGGCGCCCGTCCTCGACCACGGGCAGCCGGTTGATCTCCCGCTCGATCATCACCGCGGCGGCCTCGCGGACGGGACGATCGGCCTCGATCGTGATCGCCGGCGACGACATCGCCGAGCCTGCGGTCGCCGCCTGGACCTTGGCGATCTCGGCCCGGGCCTCGTCTGCCCGGCCGAGGAAGCGTGCCAGCGGCCGATGGCGGACTCCCTCGAGCCCACGCTCCTTGACGATGAAGTCGGCTTCCGACACGACCCCGAGCACCATGCCCTGCTCGTCGACGACCGGGACACCGCTGATCCCGTGTTCGACCATCAGGGCGGCGACGTCCTTGAGCGGCGTCTCCGGCCGGACGGACACGACGGTCCGCGTCATCACGTCCTGGACCTTCATCGATCACCTCCGGTCTCGACCGTCCACCGTCCGAGCCTGCCGGGGCACCAGCCGCCCGCTCGGGGCCCGGGCGAGGAGACGCTCTCGACCTCGTTCATCGTCGATCCAGCCGGCCCAGGGCCCAAGGGCCGAGCGGCCCACCCGCGCGGGGCGGCTCGGCCCATGATCGGCAGGGCGCCGAAACGGGCCGTTTGACCCTCGCCCCGCGGTGGTCCGGGCACGATCCTTGATCGAGCAGGGATCGTCGCATTCGCTCGAGCGGTGCGGTGCGAGACGCTGGAGGTGCTCCATGACCAGGGTCCTCGTCGTCCACCACGACCTCGCCATCGGTGACCAGGAGGCCGACAGCCTGCGGCGGGCCGGGTATGAGGTCGAGCAGTGCCAGGGCCCGATCGGCGGCGCACCGTGCCCGGTGATCGCGGGACGAACCTGCCCGGCGGCGGACCGGGCCGACGTCCTGGTCTATGACGTCTGGGCGACCGGCGAGAGCGATGGTGGCCAGAAGCTGATCGAAGGCCTGCGCGAGCTCTACCCGGACGTCCCGGTCGTGCTCACCGCCCCGGGCATGGAGCTCGACTGGGTCGAGACGAGCGGACCCCACCGGGTCGTGCCGCTGGTTGGTCCGCCGACCGCGGCACGGCTTGGAGAGGCGATCAAGCGGGCCTTCTCAGCGGTCGAGGAGCGCGAGCCGGCCGACCTGATCGGCGTCCCGCCCAGCTGAGACAGGCTGCGAGGATGGCCGGGGCGGGCGTCAGCTGCGCAGTCGTCCGTCGGCGAGGATGAGTCCGTCCGGCGCCGCCGGGGACGCGGAGACCGTTGGCCCGGCGATCGGCCGGACCCCGGGCGCGACGTCCTCGGCCCGCACCCAGCTGGCCAGCTCGCGGTTGATCAGGATCGTGGCCGCGTCGCGGACCTCGAGGATCCCGCCGATCACATAGGCGATCGTCGCGTCGGTGAGCGGCAGCATCGGCCCGGACGAGCTGAGCCGGTGGGCCACCGAGTCGCCGGACGGGGTGTGGAGGCGCCCGAGCACGTTGTACGGTCCGATCTGGGCCTGCAGCCGGTGGCGGGTC
>JAKAHU010000297.1 GCA_021825385.1 Chloroflexota bacterium
GACCACCGACCGCCGCCCAGTGGCCGACCTCCTGCCGGCCCGGATCCGCTCGGTGCTCGGGCGCTCGCTCCACGTCCGGCACCTCGATGCCGGCTCGTGCAACGGCTGCGACTGGGAGATCGCCGCGCTCCTCAACCCGTACCACGACGTCCAGCGCCTCGGGATCGACTTCGTCGCCTCGCCCCGCCACGCCGACCTCCTGCTCGTGACCGGGGTGATGACCCGCGCCCTCGAGGAGGCCGCCCGCCGGACGTACGAGGCGATGCCCGAGCCGCGGCTGGTCGTGGCCCTCGGGGCATGCGCGATCAGCGGCGGCGTCTTCGCCGGCTCCTACGCGGCGCGGGACGGTGTTGGCGGCGTCCTGCCGGTCGACGTCTTCGTGCCCGGCTGCCCGCCCCGGCCGGAGGCGATCATCGAGGGCCTGCTGGTCGCGGTCGGGCGGCTCGAGCCGCCCCTGCCGGCGCGCCGGGACTAACCGCCGGGCGCTCCCTTAGCGAGAACGGCGCCGGGCGACGGTGGAGAAGAGCGGTCGCTCGCGGACCGTCCGGGCCGGCGCGGACACGGCTGTCTTCGCCGACCGCTCGGGGGTCGGATGCTTGAGCGCCCGCAGCCGGCCGATTGCCCAGACGAGGTCGCCCTGGAGGTTTGGGGGTACCACCCGCCGGGCGCCGCGCAGGGCCTGGGCCGCCTCGTCGATGTGGCCCTGCTCACCGACCCGCTGGATCACCCGGATCGCGAAGGCGGCCAGGACCGGGTCGGCCAGCCAGCCCTGGACGCCGGCGATCGCGCGCTCGCCGAAGGCGGCGATCGGATCGCGCCACATGATCCGGCGATCGGGGCCGGCCTCCCGTGCTTCCTCGAGCAGGACGGTGAGCTGCATCAGTTCCTCCGGATGGTTCAGTCGAGCATCGGGCGACGCCGCCGCGGCGAGTCAGCCCGGTGCGGCAGGCGGAAATGGAAGACCCACGGGCCTCGGGACGACTCCTCCGAGCGTCCGCCGACCCGATAGGCGAGGTCGAGCTGCTCGATCCGGGCCTCGTACTCGACGAGCACGGGCTTCGGGCGCTCGAAGACCCAGGAGACCCAGGCCAGGTCTCCCTGGGGCAGGACATGGGCGGTCAGCTGGGTCAGGCGCGGACCGTCCAGGGTGGAGATGGCCAGCTCGGGCACTCTCGAGAGGCGCAGGTCGTGCCGCCGGCGGACCCGGACGAGGGCTGAGACCCGGACCACGGCCTCGACGACCGTGAACGCGAGCAGGGTCACCTCGACGTCATCGGTGAGCGCCGTCCGGTTCAGCGCGAAGGCCCAGGCCGTGGAGCCGAGCGGGGCCGGCCGGCCTCGGTCGGCCGTCACGTCGCCGCCCGCCGCGAGCGCGGCCTCATCAGGCGGTGGCGCGAGGCGTGGCTCGAGCGCAGCGTCGGCAGTCGGGTGCGCGGTGCCTGAAGCGGTCGCGTCAGCGGCGGATCCGGTTGCCTGCCTGGCGGTGGCCTCTCCGGCGGTTGCCTCCGATGCCTCGCGCATGCCGCGAGCATAGGCTCTATTTCGGCATCTTGCAACATTACATAGTTGCGCTGCTTGCACCGGTACCGTAGTCTTCGCCCGTGGCTCGCAACGTACGCCAGGACGATCCCGAAGGGCTCCGCCAGTTCAAGGCCGAGTTCTTCAAGGGGCTTGCCCACCCGCTCCGGATCCGGATCCTCGAGCTCCTTCGGGGCGGGCCGATGAGCGTCGGCCAGCTCCAGGAGGCGATCGGCGCGCCCGCCTCCTCGATCTCCCAGCAGCTGGCCGTCCTGCGCGGTCGGAGCATCGTGGTCACCGAGCGGCGCGGCACGACCGTCATCTACCGGGTCCGCGACGCCGAGCTGTTCGAGCTGCTCGACATGGCCCGCCGGATCTTCAACGCCCACCTGGCCGACACGATCAACCTGCTCCGCCTGGTCGAAGCGGAGCCGGTCGTCGAGGCCGAGCCAGCAGCGGCTGCCGAGCCGGTCGCAACCGCCGAGCCGGTGACGGCTGCCGACCGCTAGGACGGCTCGCGTCGCCGGCAGGGCCTCCCGGCAGCCCGGCCGGAGCTGGGGCCGCAGGCCGGGGCGAACGGACAGGTCCCGGCAAGGGCGGGGCGGCCCCGGTTGCGACCGTGCTCTAGACTCGCTCGATGCGTACCCCCGACTGGCGTCCCGCGCTCCAGGTGGCGCACGACGCGGCCCTCGACTGGCTGGAGCACCTCCCCGAGCGCCCGATCCGGCCCGAAAAGTCGTACCACGAGATGCTCGAGGTCTTTGGCGGGCCCGTGCCCGAGGCGGGCGAGCCGGCCGAGCGGGTCGTGGCCATGCTGGCCGAGGCGGCCCCGGCGGGACTGATGGCGATGAACCACGCCCGGTTTTTCGGCTGGGTGATCGGCGGGGTGATGCCGGCCGGGGTGGCGGCTGACTGGCTCGTCGCGGCCTGGGATCAGAACACCGCGAGCGGCGAGCCGACCCCGGCGATGTCGGCGATGGAGGCGGTGACCGCGGGCTGGCTGCTCGAGCTGCTCGACCTGCCTCGCTCGGCCTCGGTCGCGTTCGTCACCGGCGGCCAGATGGCGAACCTGGTCTGCCTTGCCGCGGCGCGCGGGCGAGTCCTCGCCGATGCGGGGTGGGACGTCGTCGCGGACGGGCTGATCGGCGCCCCGCCGGTCACCGTCCTCGTCGGCGACCACGTCCACCACTCGGTGGGGCGGGCGCTGCGGATCCTCGGCCTGGGCGAGGGTCGCGCCGTCCGCGTGGCGACGGACACGAACGCCCGGATGCGCGTCGACGCCCTGCGCGCTGCCCTCGCCGCGATCAGCGGGCCGACGATCGTGTGCGCCCAGGGCGGGGAGGTGAACACCGGCGGCGTCGACCCGATCGCCGAGATCGCCGACGTGGTGGCCGAGCATCGCCGCGCCAACCCGGCCTGGCTCCACGTGGACGGCGCGATCGGCCTGTTCGCCCGGACCTCACCCGGGCTGGGGCCGTTGCTGCGCGGTGTGGAGCGGGCCGACTCGTGCTCGACGGACGCACACAAGTGGCTGAACACGCCCTACGACTGCGGGATCGCGATCGTTGCCGACGCCGAGGCCCACCGGCGGGCGATGACCCTCCGGGCCGACTACCTGCCCGGGGTTGGCTCGGCCCGTGATCCGATCGACTGGAACCCGGAGATGAGCCGGCGCTCGCGCGCCGCGGCCGTCCACGCCACGATCCGCCAGCTCGGCCGGAGTGGGATCGTCGAGATCGTCGAGCGCGACTGCGCCATGGCCCGCCGGATCGCCGACGGTCTGCGCGCGGTCGACGGGGTCGAGCTCCTCAACGAGGTCCAGCTCAACCAGGTCCTCGTCCGCTTCCGGGACCCGGCCGGCGTGGACGACGACGCGCACACGACGACGGTCCTCCGCCGGGTCCAGGAGAGCGGCGTCGCCTATCCCACGCCGACGACGTGGAACGGCAGAGCCGCCGTGCGGATCTCGGTCTGCAACTGGTCGATCGAGGCATCCGACGCGGACCTGGCGGTGGCGGCCCTGGCCGAGGCGCACGCCGCGACCTGAGGCGGGTCCGGGATTCCTGTTCGCCCGCGTGGGGCCGAGGGGCGGGGCCCGGACGGGTCAGTCCCCGGGGGAACCTGCCGCGCCGACGACGCTCGTCGGGCGCCCCGCCGCCACCGCCGGGGCCGCGACCTCGACCTGCGGACGCTCCACGCGGTCGGGGTCACCCTGCCCGGCCACCTGACGGGGCTCGAGGGAGGGCGGGGGTGCGCTTCGTCCCGGTGCGCTTCGTGACCGCGATCCCATGACGGCGGGACACGGTGTCCCGTACGAATGGGAGCCGAATTCTTCCGTCCACGGCCGCGCGGTCGATGGGGGCGCCAACGCCACCATCCCGTGCGCCGACGGGAGGCCGTCGCCG
>JAKAHU010000298.1 GCA_021825385.1 Chloroflexota bacterium
GAGGTCGTCGCGATCGGTGTCGTGGTGATCGCGAGCGCCGGCGCGAGTCGGACGGCGCGAGCCCTGGCGGTCGCGCCGGGCGAGCTCGAGGCCGCCTGATCGTTCGCTACCGGCGGCCGTTCGCCCGGCCAGCCGCCGTCGGTCCGTTCATCGTGGTCGATGTGCTGGGGGTCGATCGCCACCACCTGCGCACGGTCCTGCCCGATAGCCCCGAGACGGTCACGCTGTGGTTCCCGCTCCGCTACCAGTCGGCGGCCAAGGCTGCCTGGCCCTCTCGGAAGCGGGTGGAGGCCTGGCTCGGTGGCGAGGAGGACCGCGACAGACGAGCCCCGAGGAGCTGTGCCCCAGGCTGGAGCCGGCCCCGGCTGGCCTGACGAAGGCCCCAGGCCGAAGACCGGACCGCGCTCAGTACCCGACTGACGCCAGGTAGGCTCCGCGCGGTTGCTGGTAGATGCCGATCGCCATCAGATTCATGACGAAGAACACGCGTAGGCCATGGGCCAGGCACCAGCGGAAGAGATCCCCGTTGGAGAGGGGCACGACGATCCCCGGCCGATCGATCCGAGACGCGGCGCCGACGAGCGCGTACAGGTCGTCGTTCGTCTCGGCCACGGCGTGGTGGAAGTAGCCGATCCCCGTCGCGTAGCCGGTCACCCGACCCAGCCGCTCGACAACCCGAAGCTTGCCTTTCGCGAGCGCCGGCCGGACCTCGCCAGCGCGGTCGTGCCCGTGGATCCGGAGGCACAGGGCGTTGCAGGCGGCCTCGTCTTCCGGCCGGGCCGGCCGGACCTCGTAGCCCGGCAGCTCGAGGTGGAGGGCCTCGCCGTACATTGCGGCGAACGTCTCGCGCACGTCGAAGCCCAGCTTCGCGTACAGGCTGAGCGAGCGGTTGTGGTAGCTGATCTGGACGAGCCGGACTCCGGGCGCCCGCTGCGTCTCCGCCCGTGCCAGCAGCGCGCCCATCAGTGCCCGCCCCACCCTGGCGTCCTGGGCGGACGGGTCGACGCTGACCGGTCCGATCGCCGCGATCGTCGAGCGCTCGTCGAGAAAGGCGCTGCCGATGATCCGACCATTGCGCTCAGCCGCCACGCCGTAGAAGCCTGGGTTCGTGACGAGGCCACGCATGCAGCCGGTCGCGACCCCGACGTTCGGGAAGTCCGCCGGGAAGCCGTGCTCGGCGGCGAGGGTCGCAAACGCTTCGTACAGGATCCGGCCGCACTCGGTGATGTCACTCGGCACCGTCTCGCGCAGGGTGAGCCCGGCTGGCCGCAGTTCGATCCCGGCTCGGCTCGGGGCGGAGGTGAGGGCCTCGAGGGCGCTCATGCCGTCACCGTCTCCTTTGTCCCGGAGCCGCTGACTTGATCCATCAGCTGACGGATCCGCCGAGCCGTGTAGCTCGGCGCCTCGTTGCGGGTCAGCTGGCCGAGCACATCGATCGGCAGCTCGTTGAGGATTGCGTGGTTCGGGTTGAACAGCAGGTGCTCGTCGACGGCGAGCCCGAACGCCGAGCCCTCCTTGACCGCCGCGTACAGGTTCCGGGGGCGAACCGAGTCGCCGGCGTTGAGGACCGGCAGCCCCGCCGCCCGCAGCTGGTCGAACAGGTCTGTCTTGGGCCGGACGTGGCAGGTCACCACGTCGTCGACCTCGACCGTTCGCCGACCGAAGTCCTTGTCCTGGAGGACGACTTCGCTGCCACGGATCTCGTGGACGGTCGTGTTGGTGATGACCGAGACCGGGAACTTGTAGGGCTTGCTGGTCAGCACCTCGGCATCGCCCTGGGCGAACCGCTTGCGCAGGACGTACATGTGGATCACCTCGAGCTCGGAGCCGAACTCCGGCCGTTCGGTCACGATCGTGACCTGCTTGCCGTGGGCACCGAGGAAGGCCGCCGTATCGGCCGCGGGGTAACCATCACCCCAGAGCAGCACCCGTTCGCCCAGCTTGCGCAGCTTCCGACCACCGGGGTGGCACTCGCAGGCGATCTTCGGGCAGGCCATCGCCTCCTCGAACGGGACCACCCGGCTCGTGTCGCCGACGACGTTGGGCACGAACGAGCGGGCCCCGGTCGCATTGAGCACCACATCGAACGTGCGCAGCTCCTCGACCGTGGGCGCCCGGTTGACCCGGACGTCGACGTCCAGTTCGAGGACCTGGTCCCGGATCCAGTCCAGGTACCAGCGCATCTTTTCCTTGCCCGGCACGAGGCAGACGTACTTCATCGCACCGCCGAGTTCGCCCGACTCCTCGAACAGGGTCACCCGGTGACCGCGCTCGCTGGCGATGCGGGCCGCCTCCATGCCGGCGGGTCCCCCGCCGACGACGGCGACGCGAACCGGGGTCGTGGTCCGGCGCATCTCCGCGTAGGCCGGGTTGCCGCAGGCCGCGTTGATCGAGCAGGCGATCTCCTTCTTTGCCATCAGTGATTCCTGCCAGCAGCCGCCGAGGCACGAAATGCACCGGCGGATCTGCTTGTCCCGGCCCATCTGCGCCTTGACCGGCCAGTACGGGTCGGCCAGGAGCTGGCGGGCGAGTCCGACCAGATCGGTCTTGCCCTCGGCGAGGATCTGCTCGCAGTACTGCGGGTCTCGCAGGGAGTGGCTGGTGATCACCGGAATGCGGACGACTCGCTTCGTCGCCTCCGCAGCGTAGGTTGCCCAGCCCTGCGGGTAGGGCATCGGGTCGAACCCGGCGCCCGGGCTCTCCTGCATCCCCTGCGACAGGTCGAGGGCGGCGCATCCGGCGCGCTCGAGGACCCGTGCGGTCTCGAGACCTTCCTCGAGCCCGCGACCACCCTCACACCACTCCTCGAATGAGTAGCGGACGAGGATCGGGAACGACTTGCCGCACTTCTTCTTGATCGAGTCGATCACCGCGAGCGGGAAGCGCATCCGGTTCTCGAAGCTGCCGCCAAACCGGTCCGTCCGCATGTTCAGGTAGGGCGACATGAACTCAGAGAGCAGGTAGCCGTGGGCCGCGTGGAGCTCGACGGCATCGAAGCCGGCCTGCTTGACCCGCCAGGCGGCCTCGCTGAACAGGTCGACCAGCTCGAGGATCTCGGCGATCGATGCCTCGCGGATCGGCTTGCCCTTCTCCTCGGCGTTCTCGTAGACGATCTCGTGACCGGCCGACCAGGGCAGCTTGAGGACGCGGTCGGTGGCGCCCAGGGTGTTGTAACGGGGGATCGCGCACTGGCGGCCCGGGTGCTGGAGCTGCACCGCGCACTTGGCACCATACCGATGCATCCCGTCGGCCAGGCGGGCCAGGCCCGGGATGTAGTTGTCGCCATCGGCGACCAGGCAGGTCACCGTCGGACGCCCGGTCTTCATGTCGGGGGTCGTGGCGCCGACGATGATGAACCCCGTCCCGCCACGGGCGATGTCGGTGTGGTGGTGGATGTCCCGGTCGCTGACCTCCCCGTCGGCATGCGACGAGCTGATGTCGGTCGGAACGTGGACGATCCGGTTTGGCAGGGTCAGGTTGCCCAGCTGGATCGGGCTGAAGAGATGCGGATAGGGTGCCATGATGGATCTCCAGGGCGGCACGGATTCTGGTGTCTGACTCTGCTCCGACCAGGTGGTCCGCGACAATGCCAGTCGGGGCCGACGTGCTGACAGAAGCGGCTGCGAGTCGACCGGACCGTGGCATCGGGCCATCCGGCTCTGTTGCGGCCGATGCGCGCCGGCCGACGATCCGGCCATGTCGGTCTACCTCTGGCCGCAGCCGCTCGATCCCGACTTCCCACTGGCCGTCGTCGACTTCCAAACCAGCGGCGAGGCCGATCGGATGCACTGGCACGAGCACCTCGAGATTGCCCTCTGCCTCGAGGGGACCGGGCGGTTCATGTTCGGCCGGCGGACGCAACCGATCCGGCCCGGCGACCTGTTCGTGGTCGACAACTCGCAGCCCCAC